>NZ_JASHIT010000037.1:0-56727 GCF_030733595.1 Halomonas sp. MMSF_3323
GTGTCTTCGGGCACATCGATGTACAGCGGCAGGTCGACCTCGTCCGCCAGGGGGGAGCCGCTGGGACAGAGACCGACCACGGTGGCGCCCGCCTCCCGTGCCAGCTTGACGCTGGCCACCAGTGCCCGGGTGCGGCCGGTCTGCGAGATCGCCACCACCACGTCGCCTTCCTTGAGGGTCACCGCCGACATGTTCTGCATGTGCGGATCGGCGTAGGCGGCGGTGGAAATCTGCAGCCTGAAAAACTTGTGCTGAGCGTCGAAGGCCACCGCACCGGAGGCTCCGTAGCCGTAGAACTCGACGCGATTGGCCATGGCCAGGGCGTTGATCGTCTTGTTCAACGCCTCGTTGTCGAGCCGGTCCCTGATCGACAGCAGGGTTCCCACCGTGGAATCGAAGATGCTGTGGGAAAACTCGGCCACGGAGTCGCTGTCATTCATCGAGAACTGCGCGAACTGGCTGCCCGACGCCAGCATCTGCGCCAACTTCAACTTGAAGTCCTGAAAGCCGTTGCAGCCCAGGGCCCGGCAGAAGCGTACCACCGTGGGCTCGCTGACCTTGGCCTCGGTGGCCAGATCGACGATACGCATGTGGATAACTTCGTCGGGGTTGCGCAATACGAAGCGTGCGACCTTCTGCTCCGACCGACGGAAGTGCTCCATGCGACGTCGCATTTCATCAAACAGCGCGCGACTCACCCTCTACTCCTTTGACTGGCTGGGAGGACCCGGAGCTGGCAGGGCGCAATGCCCGTCGCTATCGATCCGGCCTGGTTCCAGTATGCCCCATGACGGCGTCAAATGCGCCCTGTGCTGCGTCATGCATTGAGCCCCCAGGCCGCCCCTGCGCAACCGGATGGATTTTTTTCTAGCGTTGGCAGAACGTTGCAGGATTGACGTCCACACCGTCATCTTTTTGTCAACTGGGGTATAGTAAAAGGGCAGTGTCGCGCAGCGTCCTGGATGCCGGCACATTCACTGCATAGGAGAATCGATCATGCGTAATGTCGAAAGGTTATCCTCCGTCAAGAGTGAACTCCTCGACATCTTCATGAGCATGGAAGTCGCCGAACACGAAAGGCGCTCCCGCACCGCGGCCCAACGCAACCTGCGAGCCCGCCGCGGCATCGAGCTTCATCGGGAATTCAAGCGTCTATCCGAAGACATCGCCGAACTGCCGGAAGACGGCAACGACGACGAAATGCACTGACCCGGTAGACTGAACCAGCACGCGTGGCCGCCGGCCAGACGTGCGCCAGACCGCCAACAACGCGGGTCTGTACCATATTCGGGGCCTGGCCGCTGGCTCGAGCGACGGCCGGCCCATCCCTTGCGAGAATCGCACCGACGAGACTCGCCATCAGGTGTCTGTCGCCTGAAAGCCCCAGGCGCGTCAGAGGCACCGTCAAGCGTCCCTCCTGGCATGCTCTCCCAAATGCATGTCTTTGGCTGCAGGCATCAATGAACAAGCACTGACGGTCGTTGGACTCCCGCTGAGGCCCCACTGCCACCTCGTTGACCTCCGCCTCTGGTCACTCTGTACGGGCAGTCTTGCCCTGCCGCCCGGTTCCGATGGATCGTCTGGCATTGCCTATCAACGCAGAGACCCGGCACAAGGCCGGGTCTCTGGTCTGGCGTGCAGCAATGGCGCCTGTTACAGGCTGGAGATGAACACCACCGCCACACCGATGGGCGCCACGAAGCGGGTCAACAACACCCACAACGTTTCCTTGCCACCGGACAGACCGAGGTCTTCGGCCACGCCTTTGCGGTTGAGGAACCAGCCCGCAAACAGGATGGCACCCAGGCCGGTCAACGGCAGCATGAACTTGCTGGTCAGCTTGTCCAGCAGGTCGAACACCCCGAGACCAAACAGTACCGGGTCACTCCACACGTTGAAGGACAGCAGAGCGGCGATACCCAGCGCCCAGGCGCCGATGCCGGAGACCACCGCCGACGCGGAACGCGACAGCGGCGTGCGCTCTTCGACAAACTCGACCACCGGCTCGAGCAGCGAAATGGCCGAGGTCAGGGCGGCGAAGGTCAGCAGCAGGAAGAACATCAGCCCCAGGATCAGGCCACCGCCCATATTGCCAAAGGCCAGCGGCAGGGTGACGAAGATCAGGCTCGGGCCGGAGGCCAGGTCGAGCTGGTTGGCAAACACGATCGGGAAGATCGCCAGGCCCGCGCCGAGTGCGATCACGGTATCCATGATCACCACGGTGCGTGCGGTCTTGATCAGGTCGACCTTCTCGCCGAGGTAGGAGCCGTAGGCGATCATGATGCCCATGCCCAGTGACAGGGTGAAGAAGGCGTGTCCCAGCGCCGCCAGTACCACCTCACCATTGAGTGCTGACCAGTCCGGGTTGAACAGATAGTTCAACGCCTCACCGAAGTGGCCGGTGGTCATGCCGTAACCCACCAGCACCACCAGCAGCAGCGCCAGGGCCGGCATCAACACGTTGACCGCGCCTTCCAGGCCCTTGGTCACGCCGCGAGCAACGATACCGATGACCAGCAGCATGAAGATGGAGTGCCACAGCAGCAGCAGACCGGGGCTTGCCAGCATGCCGCTGAACAAGGCGCCGATACCATCGGCGTCCTGGCCGCTGAAGTCACCGGTCACGCTACCGAGGGTGTAGTACAGCGACCAGCCACCGATCACGCTGTAGAACGACAGGATCAGGAAGGCACCGATGACCCCGGCGACGCCGACCAGGGCCCAGACCTTGGGCTGACCGGCCTTGGCCGCGACGCTGGCCATGGCATTGACCGGGTTGCTTTGCCCACGCCGACCGATCATCCACTCGGTGACCAGGATCGGCAGGCCGATCAGGCCGATGCACAGCAGGTAGACGAGCACGAAGGCGGCACCACCGCTCTCGCCCACCATGTAGGGAAACTTCCAGATATTACCAAGCCCGACAGCGGAACCGGTGGCGGCGAGGATAAAGGAAAAGCGCGATGACCACTGCGCGTGTGTCGTTTTGGACATAAATCACCCTTCGGATACGTGTCGTCATCGATCGATCGGATGCAATGACGGCGTTGTGTTTGTAGTCGCCACGTCCTCGATGGTCCGGGTCACGGATCCACCGATGTACAAGGGGTCTGACGGATGTCAGCAGGATCACTGCCGGCACAACACTCTTCCCCAGCGCAGGGTTCGCGCTGGTCGAGACCGGTGGGTCCAGGCGAGTCACCATCCAAGGATAAGGAGGCGACCGTCTCTGGCCCGTGGCAAGTGACGAACAGCCGACAAAACTAGCGTATGACAATAACAAACGCCAGCCAACAATGGTCAAAGCAGCTGATTCTGTCGATCTCCCGGAAACCCGGGCAATGCCTGCCACCCCATTCTATCGGCGACTCTGGCGTACAGGTTTCTGGCCTGTTCCGGGGCCTCGCGATTATCCGCCGTATGCACAAAAAGAAAAGGGGTTTTCCCCTGTTTTATCCACAAGGCGAGCTGGTCTATCCAGGGGGTGAAATAGTGCTCGTTGATGGCGCTGTCAAGATGGCCAATGAAACGTATCACAGGAAATTTTGCTGTAGAGAGCACGTGTAGTGGGCGTCTTGGCTTTTCCGCACGAGCCTGGATCAATCCCGAATGGGCCTCAGGCGGTCCGGAAAACAACGGCCTGACATCCAGCATCACGCGATCGGCGCCATGACTTATCAACAGGGCGTTGATATCTCTCTCGGCGCTCCCCTTGTGGAAAAATTCACTGTGGCGCAGTTCTACTGCGCAGGGTACGTCTTGTGGCCAATCTCTTAGAACCTTCTCCAGAGCAGGCACCTCCTCAGGACCAAAGTCCCTGGGGAGCTGAATCATGACCGGCCCGAGGCGGTCCTTCAGTGGCCACAGGGCCTCGACGAAGTCACCCACATCGGTCTCGACCTGGCGCAATCGTTTTGCATGTGTCAGCGCCTGGGGCAGCTTGAAGCAGAAGCGAAAGCCCGGTGGCGCTTGGCGGGACCAGCCTTCCACCGTCCGTGGCCTGGGCGCCCCGCTGTAGAAGGTGGTATTTCCCTCGACGGCGTTGAATACGGCGGCGTAGTCATCGAGCCAACCCTCGCGCCCGGCGTGGGGTGGGTAGAGACCACCACGCCAGTCTGGATTGGCCCACATCGGCAGACCAATGTACATGGGCGGTTGCGCTGATCGATCGTTCAAGAAGGCAGACTCGACGGTTTCAGGGGCGCCAGCATAGCATCGCCCCGCCCGGTGTTGCCGAACGGGAAGATGCTGACAAGCTTCAAGCGGCGCCGAGCGCCGGAGCTTGTTGCCCTCAGCCGGGACTCTGTCCGAAAAGCCGACGGACACAGGGGATTTTCAGCCTACTAGAAGTCGTACTTGGCGGAGAACTGAACCCTGTCCAGGTCGAAGGTATCGCCATCCACCTCATCCAGGTCGTAGCGCTGGTACTCCGCCGACAGCGTGGTGTTGGCAAAGGGCGACCACATCAGGTTGAGAAAGAAGCTGTCGTAGCTGTCGGTGTCATCGCCGGTACCGTTGCTGTCGAGTTCAGTCGCCGAGTAGGCGATGTTCGAGCGCAGCGTGTCGGTCCAGTAGTGACGATAGATGGCCGAGGCGCCCCAGGACTCCACCATCTTGATCTGGCCGTCCTCCACCTTGGCGTTGGGGTAGGCGCCTAGCGCCATGTAGCGTCCCAGGTTGCCATAGTTGGCCTGCAGCATGAGGTCGTCTTTTTCGAACACCGGGAATCGTCCGGTCAGGCTGTAACCGGCCCCCCAGCGACTGTCGTCGTCCTCGGCGTCATCCAGGCTGAAGCGCCTGACCACGGTGGCCGCTGAAACATGCCCCCACTCCTGGTCCACATTGACCCGGGCCACCATGTCCGGGGTGTCCTGGTCGTCGTCGCCGTCCTCGGGATTCTCCACCGCGAACTGCAGGCTGCCCCAATCCAGCGGATAGGTATAGCGAAGCTGTGGCTGGCGCACGAAGATCGAGCCGGTATGGGTACTGAAGGCGTCGATCTCGCCAAGCCCCTTGAGATCCATGAAGGTTGACCAGTACTGCCCGGCCAGCCAGTTGCCCCAGCTCAGGTAGGCGTGGCGCAGCCGCGGCGCGTAGGAGTGAGAAACAAATTCGTTGGCTTCGTCGTCGGCGCCATAGAAGTCCGTCTCGATATAGGTCTTCATGGTATCGCCACCGAGCGGTGTACTGGTACCGAAGCTCAGACGCGTTTCCCGCGCACTGAAACTGACGCGGTTGTCGGCGTCATCGTCGGTGGCGCGCAACAGCCCCGCCGTCACCGTCTCGTTGGCCTTGCCGTCGCTGAGTCCATTGTCGGAGAACGCCGCCTGAGCCTTGATGTAGCCGCCAAAGGACACCGTGGTATCTCCCACCAGGAAGTCGCCACTGTCGGTGCGCTTGACCACGTTCTCGCTGACGTCGGCGACGTCCTGCTGCATGCTGGCCTGCTGGTTGATCAGGTTATCGATCTGGGCCTGCTGCTGTTCAACCAGTTGCATGGCCGCCTGCTGTTGGGCCTTGAGCTGTTCGATCTGGGCCTTCAGGTCATTGAGTTCCTGCATCGACGTCTGCGCCTCGGCCGCGATCGGCATCAGCAGACAAAGGCCCGTTCCCGTCAGCAAGGCGCTTGTGGATCGTAATCCGCTCATCGCCGTCCCCCTTCATTATCGTTGTCGTGGCGGTCGTCATGGCGGCTGTCGCTGAACTGAATCACCGACGCCTGCACGCTCGGAGACCCAGGCATGGCCGGCAAACCACTCGCAGGAATGGCGACCACGTATAACCAAGCGCTTAACTAACGAATATAGGAATGAAGGTTAGAGAACGGTGTTTGATATTGTGCCCAATGAAGCACGAAAAAGAAGCGTCCGAATTAGCAAAACAATAGAAATATATCTTACAAATTCATAATGCTAGAACCGGAAAATATGGAAAATTACGAGCTTTCTTCTTTATCAAGTACCGGTACAGCATATATCGATAGGCAGTAGAAGCGGCGCCTGGCCGACCTCAAGAAAATACCACTGCATCAACGTGCTGTTTTTGTGATCTGGTTCTCGGACCGGCAGCGCGGAGCCTGTCAACACAGATGACACTTGAAATGATTCTGACTCTTTAACACCCTGCCGCCAGGGGCGCCGCATTCCTCTCGGGATTCAGGTGCACTACCTCTGGCAGGCCGAGGTTTCCGATGTCCCAGGACCAACACTCCGGATAAAGCTGCTTTGTCGCCTCAAGACTTCCCGGCGCTGCGCCAGGATACCTTTGGCCTCGCAGCTATGACGCTGACTCGTCGCGCCGTCGGCGATACCTCTCGGCCGACATCACTCTGGAAAGAGCTCTTCGTCACTTCATGTGGATTTGGGCTGCCGGCACCGATCGCGTCACGCTTCTAGCGCCTATCTAGAAAAACTGTGTTCATTACCATCAATGACTTGAACATTGATCTATCGAGCTAGGGGGAGCCATACCCCGGTAGACGGAATATCGCGTTGTCCTCGACCGCACCTCCTGGATCTGCGGCGACACTTGAGCCTACGCTTCCCTCAGCACTACACAACAGGAAGGGAACAAGCCCGACCTCGTGAGGCCGGGCAAAGCTGGATGCAGCAAAACGGGGTCAGTCGACGTTGTTGTGCCAGCAGATAGAGCATCTACAACCAAAGAAAGCCGACAGATTTCGCATGATGAGAGGACTCAGCCACCCCGACGGCGTAACTGACGAAGCTCGCCGTTCAGCGCCTTGATGATGGTGTAGCACATCACAATCATCACCACCGAGAAGGGGATCGCGGTGGCCGTGACTCCGGCCTGGAGCGCCGAGAGTCCGCCGCCGATCAGCAGTACGATGGCAATCAGGCCTTCCACCGTGGCCCAGAACATGCGCTGAGGGCGCGGTGCATCGATCTTGCCACCGGCGGTGATGGTATCGATCACCAGCGAGCCGGAATCCGACGAGGTGACGAAGAAGATCAGCGCCAGGATAATGCCCAGGGTCGACATCAGGCCCGACAGCGGCAGCTCGTTGAGCATGGCGAACAGCGACAGCTCGGGGCTGTAGCTGTCGATCACGTATTCCTTGACCAGGCTACCGGCCGGATTGGCATATAGCTGGTCGAGGGCGGTGGCGCCGAACACGCCCATCCAGATGAAGATGAACAGACTCGGGATCACCAGCACACAGATCACGAACTCACGCACCGTGCGCCCCCGGGAGACGCGGGCGATAAACATGCCGACGAAAGGCGCCCAGCTGATCCACCAGGCCCAGTAGAAGATGGTCCAGGATTGGCGATAGGCGTCGTCCTCGCGGCCGAAGGGGGCCGACAGCGGGATGAACTTCGTCACGTAGGTCTCAAGGCCGGCCCAGAAGCCGGCGAGCGCTGCCAGGGTCGGGCCGGCGAACAGCACGAAGAAGAAGAACAGCACGGCCATTCCCATGTTGATCTCGGAAAGCCGCTTCACGCCACCTTCCAGACCGCGCCACACCGAAACCAGCGCCACTGCGGTGACGGCTGCGATCACGACCACCTGAGTGGTGATGCTGACGTCCAGGCCGAAGACGAAGTTCATGCCGGCGTTGGCCTGCTGAGCGCCGAGGCCGAGCGAGGTGGCCAGGCCAAACAGGGTCGAGAATACCGCCAGGATGTCGATGACGTGGCCCCACCAGCCCCAGACGCGGTCACCCAGCAGCGGGAAGAACGCCGAACGGATGGAGAAGGGCAGGCCCTTGTTGTAGGTAAAGATGGACAGCGCCAGCGCCATCACCACGTAGACGGCCCAGCCGTGGATGCCCCAGTGCAGATAGGTGCCGGCCAGCCCCATGGCGGTGGCGTCGGCGATGGCCTCAGCGTTCAGTTCCCCGTCGCTGCCGAAGGGCGAGGGCGTGCCTAGCGGCGAGGAGACGTTGGCGTGATAGACCGGTTCCAGCACGCCGAAGAACAGCAGGCCGATGCCAATGCCGGCCGCGAACAGCATCGCAAACCAGGACAGGTAGCCATACTCCGGCGTGGCGTCGGGGCCGCCCAGGCGGACCTTGCCGTATGGCAGCACGACCAGTGCCAGACAGAACAGGATGAAGCCGTCCACCACGATCATGAAGTAGCTGTCGAGGGTGCCGGTGGAGAAGCTGACAATGGACTGAAATAGATTACCGGCTCGCTCGGGGAACAGCAGCGTCAGCACGATGAAGACAATCGAGGCCAGCGCCGAGATGGCGAAGACCCGGTTATGTATATCGAAGCCGATAGGCCCCAGGCTGCCCTCGAAGTTGTCCTGCCCGACGGTATAGTCCGTCTGCATGTCGTCCGAAACCGGGGTTGGAGCCTGCTCGCTTTGAGTACTCATGAATGATGCTCCTGTGGATGGAAACACACTGGCCGAGTGAGTCTCGCACACGTCAGCTGTTGCGTGTGACAGGACAAGCGATGAGAGCTGAGGCTCCCTTACCAGTAGCGGAAAGATTGAGCTCTCGGCGTCAATATGTGCACCGGAAACAGCAGCCCTCCCCTGAAACCCTCTACCCCGTGCAGGTCAGCACAACAGGGGGGACCGCAAATAACGCGTGGAAATATCAACGAAAGCGACGCCGCTTTCCGTTCAACGCCTTGATCACTGTATAGCACATCAGAATCATCACCACCGAGAACGCAACGAGATATCGTCAAATCCGGTGCCGGGCTATTTGGCGGCAGTCCTGTCTGATTGATCGGTGACTTGCTCTCCATCCCTGAACTGAAGTGGCCCCCATTCCCAAGCAAAAAGAGCGCGGGACACCGGGGTGTCACCGCACTCTCTTTAGCCTCCAAGAACAAGAACGGACTGCATCAACACCTTCTCTGGAGTTGATGGGAAGATTTCCCTTCCGTCACGCCGAGTCTGCGACCGCTGCCATACTATCGCCCGACGGTATGTCTACTCCACCGTCACCGACTTGGCCAGATTGCGCGGCTGATCGACATCGGTCCCCTTGAGCACCGCCACGTGGTACGACAATAGCTGCAGCGGCAGGGTGTAGAGGATCGGCGCCAGTGCCTCGTGGACGTGGGGCAGGTGCAGCACCTGGATGCCCTCGCTGGCGTTCAGGCCGACATTCTCGTCGGCGAACACGTACAACTCGCCGCCTCGAGCCTTGACCTCCTGCAGGTTGGACTTGAGCTTGTCGAGCAATTCGTCGTTGGGCGCCACCGAGATCACCGGCATCTCGCTGTCCACCAGCGCCAGAGGGCCGTGCTTGAGCTCGCCCGCCGGGTAGGCCTCGGCGTGAATGTAGGAAATTTCCTTGAGCTTCAAGGCGCCTTCCTGGGCGATGGGGAAGTGGGCGCCACGTCCCAGGAACAGCGCATGGTGCTTCTCGGCGAAGGCCATGGATAGCCGCTCGATGGCCTCGTCCAGGCCCAGCACCTGGCTGCACAGCGCCGGCAGGGTCCGCAGAGCGGCGACGATCTCGGCCTGCTCGTCCTCGTCCATGCCCCGCACCCGGCCAAGCGCCAGGGCGAACAGCATCAGCGCGGTCAACTGGGTGGTGAAGGCCTTGGTGGAGGCCACACCGATCTCGGGGCCGGCCTGGGTCATCAGGCTCAGGTCGGCCTCGCGCACCAGCGAGCTGCCCGGTACGTTGCAGATACCCAGGCTGCCCAGGTAGTTGTCCTGCTCCATGGCAAACCGCAGCGCGGCCAGGGTGTCGGCGGTCTCGCCGGACTGGGACAGGGTCACGAACAGGGTGCCCTGGGGCACCACCACCTGGCGGTAGCGATACTCGGAGGCGACCTCCACCTGCACCGGGATGCCGGTGTAGCGCTCGAGCCAGTAGCGCGCCACCATGCCGGCGTGATAGCTGGTGCCGCAGGCCACGATATGGATCTGGCGGACCTGCTGGAACAGTCCCTCGGCATCGGGGCCGAAGCTTTCCACCAGCACCGAGCGGTCGCCCAGGCGGCCTTCCAGCGCCGCGGCGATCACCGCCGGCTGTTCGTGGATCTCCTTGAGCATGAAGTGGCGGTACTCGCCCTTGCTGGCGGCGCCGTCACCATGCTCGAAGGTCTGGACCTCACGCTCGACGGCGGTCCCCTCGGCATCGAAGATCTCGATGCGACCATTGGCGGACAGGCGCACCACGTCGCCTTCACGCAGATAGATGAAGCGATCGGTCACCGGCAGCAGCGCCAGCGGGTCAGACGCCAGGAAGGCCTCACCGATGCCGACGCCGACCACCAGCGGGCTGCCCTTGCGCGCGCCGACCACCACATCGGGCTCGTCCACCGCCATGACCCCCAGGGCGTAGGCGCCATCGAGGCCGGCGACGACCCGCTGGAAGGCGCTGAGCAGATCACCGTCGAGGCGAGACTCACGCTCCAGCAGGTGGGCGATCACCTCGGTATCGGTCTCGGACTCGAACACATAGCCCTGATCGGTGAGTTCCCGACGCAGCTGCTCGTGATTCTCGATGATGCCGTTATGCACCACCGCCAGGCGATCACGCGACTGGTGGGGATGGGCGTTGGGCTCGCTGGGGCGACCGTGGGTCGCCCAGCGGGTGTGAGCAATACCGCTGAGCCCCGGCAGCGCCGAATCCTCCAGTCGCGCCTCGAGCGCGGCCACCTTGCCCACCGCGCGCTGGCGCACCAGTTCTCCCTCGGGGCTGCGCACCGCCATGCCGGCACTGTCATAGCCGCGGTACTCGAGGCGCTTGAGGCCTTCGAGCAGAATGTTCTGTACGTTGCGCTGGGCCACCGCGGCGACGATGCCACACATAGGGGTCACTCCTTGAGAGATTCGTTATTGGCTACCGCTGACCAGCAATCGAGAGGGGGCCGCAACGGCAGAATCGGGCGGAAGCGTCCGTCAATCCTCGTCCTTGGTCGGCCGCGGCCAGTTGGCCTTGGCGATCTGGCGGGACCTCGTCACCGCCAGGCTATGATCGGCGACGTCGCGGCTGATGGTGGAGCCGGCACCGACGGTGGCGCCCTCGCCGACACTGACCGGGGCTACCAGCGCCGAATTGGACCCGATGAAGGCGGCGTCACCGATCTCGGTGCGGTGCTTGTTGGCACCGTCATAGTTGCAGGTGATGGTGCCGGCGCCGATATTGACCTCGCGTCCCAGGCGGGCGTCACCCACGTAGCTCAGGTGGTTGATCTTGCTGCCCTCGCCCACTTCGGCGTTCTTGGTTTCGACAAAGTTACCGACCTTGGCCTTGACCGCCAGGCGCGAGCCAGGACGCAGCCGGGCGAAGGGACCGATCTGGTTCAGCCCGGCCAATACTGCACCGTCGACGATGCTGTGGGCCTCGATGACGCTTTCGGCGCCAACATGGCTGTTGCGTACCACCGAGTAGGGGCCGATGCGCACACCTTCGCCGAGCTCCACCTCGCCTTCGAACACACAACCCACGTCGATGAAGACGTCGTGCCCGCAAGTCAGCTTGCCACGCACGTCGAGACGGTCTGGGTCGGCCAGGGCCACGCCCTTTTCCATCAGCGCCTCGGCGATGTCACGCTGGTATGCTCGCTCGAGACGCGCCATCTGGGCGCGATTGTTGACGCCTTCGACCTCCATCGGCCGTGCCGGCTGGGCGGTGGCCACCTCAATGCCCTCGGCGGCGGCCATGGCGATCACATCGGTCAGGTAGTACTCGCCCTGGGCGTTGTCCGACGACAGCTCAGGCAACCAGCGCTTCAGCTGGGCGCTGGTCATGGCCATGATGCCGGTGTTGCACTCGGTGATCGCAAGCTCGCTTTCAGAGGCATCCTTCTGCTCGACGATGGCCACCACCTTGCCTTGGTCGTCACGCACGATGCGGCCGTATCCCGCCGGGTCGTCCAGGGTAACGGTCAGAAGTCCCATGTGGCGCTCGTCCACCTGCTCCAGCAAGGCCGCCAGCGTTTGCCGACGGATCAGCGGCACGTCACCGTAGAGCACCAGCACCTTGCCATCGCCAAGCTGGCCCAGCGCCTGCGCGACGGCGTGACCGGTACCCTTCTGCTCGGCCTGATGGGAAAAGCGAACCTCGGTGTCGGCCAGGGCATCGCGAACCCGCTCGCCACCGTGCCCGATGACCACGTGGGTGCGATCCGCATCGAGACCCCGGGCGGTATCGACCACATGACGGACCATCGGCTTGCCCGCCAGGGTATGCAGCACCTTGGGCAGGCTCGAGCGCATGCGGGTGCCCTGTCCGGCGGCGAGAATCACCACATCGAGGCTCATCGTGACTCCTTGTCTAAAACAAAAGATCGAAGCAAATATCGCAACAGTAGCGAACCGACCAACGGTTTCAGTGATCCGTCGTGAGAGGCCAGCGCTACTATTCTAGCGGGGTGTCGACATCCGTCACCACCGTCAGCCCCAGGGTATCGACCATCTCCTGCCCAAAGCGCGTCACAAAGGCGGGGCTGACCCGACTTTCCCAGCCCTCACCCTGACGCACCAGCATCACCACCGGCAACTCCTGGTCGATGGCGGCCTGCATGCCTTCCTCTTCGCCCATCACGCTCAGCGCGGTGGCCCAGGCGTCGGCCCAGGCATTGGACGGATGCACCACCGTCACCGAGGCCAGCCGATGGGTGATGGGGCGCCCTGTGCGGGGGTCGATGGTATGGGAGTAGCGCTTGCCATCGGCCTCGAAGTAGTGACGGTAGTCACCGGAAGTCGCCACCGAGACATCATCGAGGCCGACCACGTGCTGAGCCTTGGGCGCGCCGTTCTCGGGCACCTCGATACCGATGCGCCACAGCCCCTTGCCGCCGTCACGCCGTCCCTTGACCTTGACCTCTCCGCCAAGATTGACCAGGTAGTTGGCGATACCCTGACGATCCAGATAGGCCGCCACCTCGTCGGTGGCGAACCCCTTGGCCACCCCGGACAGATCGATGTAGACGTCACGCAGGCGACGGGCCTGGGCCTCGGCGGTGTCGATCTCGAGCGCGTCCATGCCGACCTGGGTCAGGCGCTGCTCGAGTACGTTTTCCTCGGGGATTTCCCGGGGCCGGGCCTCGGGGCCAAAGCTCCACAGATTGACCAGGCTACCGACGGTGACGTCGAAGGCGCCGTGGCTCTGCTGGTTGACCGACTGGCTGATGGCCAGCACCTCCATGAATTCGTCGGAGATCGGCTGCCATTGCCCCAGCGGTGACTGATTGAAGGCGGACAGCTCCGAATCCTCGCGCCAGGTCGACATGGAGGCGTCGACCGCGTGCATCTCGTCGAGTACGCCCTGCTCGATCTCCTCGACCTGCTCGCGTGTCAGCGGGTCGGCCAGGGTGATCTGGTAGAAGGTGCCGAAGATGTCGCCTTCCAGGGTGATCGGCGAACGGGTAGTGGTCTCTTCGCTGCAACCGGACACCAGCAGTGCCATCAGGAGGGGCGCCAGCCAGGTTGTCAGCCATCCACGCCGAGCGGTCTTGAATCCAGTCATGAGGGGTCTCTTCAGATATATCAGCCAAACAGCCAGATCAGGGCGATACCAAGCAGCAGGCGATAGACGACGAAGGGCTGCATGCCGATGCGCTTGATGAACGACAGGAAGAAATGGATGCACAGGTAGGCGCTGACGCCGGCCAGCAGCGTGCCGAGCGCCATGTCACCCCAGTGCACATCGACACCCGTCTGAATCAGCTCGCAGGCTTCGAGCCCTCCCGCCAGCACGATCACCGGAATCGACAGCAGAAACGAGAAGCGGGCCGCGGCTTCGCGCCCCATGCCCAGCATCAGTGCCACGGTGATGGTGATGCCGGAGCGCGAAGTGCCTGGGATCAGCGCCAGCGCCTGGCCAATGCCGATCCATAGGGCATCGCTCCAGCGCAGCTGATACTCGCTGCGCGAACCCCTGAAGCGCCAGTCGGCCAGCCCCAGCAGCAGGCCGAAGAAGATCAGACCGAACGCCAGCACCATGGGCGAGCGGGCATACTGCTCGATGACGTCCTTGAACAGCAGTCCGGCCAGCCCCACCGGAACGGTGGCGAGGATCACCCACCAGGCCAGCCGAGCGTCCTGATCGGTGCCGCGACCGGCGACGCTGGCACACCAGCTCGACAGCATGCGCAGGATCTCGTCGCGGAAATAGATGACCACCGCGCCAAGGCTACCCAGGTGCAGGGCCACGTCGAAGGCCAGTCCCTGGTCCGGCCAGTCGCTGAACACGGGGACCAGTATCAGGTGGGCGGAGCTCGATACCGGAAGAAATTCGGTGATTCCCTGAATCAGGGAGAGAACGACAATCTGTAGCCAATCCATGGAGTGACCCGTAAGCGAGGGGTAACAGGCAAAACGCCCGCAAGAGCATACACTCCACGGGCGTTCTTGTCCGCTGTCAGGGGGCCCCTGGCCGCCCCCGCTGCGGTCGATCAAGTTCCCATCAGTACCAGCGTGGCGATGGAAAAGTAGATGACCACCCCGGAGGCGTCGATCAGGGTGGTGACCAGCGGTGCCGAGGCGGTGGCCGGATCCCAGCCCAGCCGATCGAGCACGAACGGCAGGCACATGCCGAGCAGGCTGCCGAACAAGACGATGCAGATCATGCTGATGGCCACCACCAAGGCCACCGCCTCACCACCTCTAATGACCCCGATGGGGGCCACCGCCAGGGCCATGGTCAGTCCCAGCGAGCCTGCCACCAGCAGTTCTCGGCCGAGCAGCTTGCTCCAGTCCTTGATGCCGACGTCACCGGTGGCCATGCCTCGCACCATCAGGGTGGCGGCCTGGGCGCCGGCATTGCCACCGCTGCCGATCAACAGCGGCAGAAAGAACACCAGGGTCACCTGGGCGGCGATGGTGTCCTCGAAGTGGGCGATGCCGGCTCCCGAGAAGAGGTTGCCGAACACCAGCAATACCAGCCAGATCACTCGCTTGCGATACAGGCTCCACAGCGGCACCCGGGACACGCCACCTTCCAGCTGACCGATCGACATGCCCTTGTGGATGTCCTCGGTGGCCTCGGACTCGACCACGTCCATGGCGTCGTCGTGGGTGACGATGCCGACCAGTCGCTCGTCGGTGTCCGTCACCGGCAACGCCAGCAGGTCGTAGCGTGCCACCACCCGGGCGACCTCTTCCTGCTCGGCGTCCACACCGATGCTGATGACGTCGTGGATCATCAGCTCGTCGATGATCGCCTGGGGCCGTGCCACCATCAGCTGTCTCAGTGACATGGTGCCGGCCAGGCGGCCGTGCTCGTCCACCACGTACAGCTGGTAGACGGTCTCGGCGTCGGGTGCGGTCTGGCGCACCCGCATCATCGCCCGGGACACGGTGAGCCCCATCGGGATCGCCACATAGTCGGCGGTCATCAGGGCGCCGGCGGTGCCCTCTTCGTAGCTCGCCAGGCGCTTGAGCGCCTCGCGCTCGCGCCGCGCCATGCGCCGTAACAGCGCCTCCTTGCGATCATCTCCCAGCACCTTGAACAGGTCGGCACGTTCGTCCGAGCCCATCTTGTCGAGGATCCGCGACAGCCAGGCGTCCTCGATGCGCGACGCCATGGCATCCTGGGCCTCGAACGGCAGGTGACCAAACACGCTGGCCTGGCGCCCCACCGGCAGGCAGGCCAACAGCGCCACGGCGCTGTCCAGGCGGTCCTCATCCTCGATCATTCGCTCGAGGATCTCGGCCAGATCCGCCGAGCGAATCTCGGGCAGGCGGGCTTCCAGCGTCTTGCTGTCGCGGGGATCGAGGGCACGCAGCAGCACCTGCTTGTGCGCATCCAGGCTGGGGGTCAGATTCATGGGCGTCTCCTCATGGCCGGCGTCCTTGCCGCAAATCGCTGAGGCGCAGTGTCCCCAAGAGACGACCTATCGGGGCTGCTCGAAAAGGCGACATGATGCCATGTCTGGATGAACATTAGACACAAGGCAAGCAACGAAGCAGCGTCAGTCGCGGTTCGCTGCCGTCATCACCAACGAAAACGCCCCCCGAATGTCAGCCATTCGGGGGGCGTGGGGCATCGGCGCCAGGGAACTTAGCCCTTGCCGGCCTTCCTGCGCAGCTGCTGGATGGTACGCAGCTGGGCCAAGGCCTCGGAGAGTTCCGCCGCGGCGCGGGTGTAATCCAGCTCCGCCGACTTGTCCTCCATGGCCTTGATGGCCTGCTTGCGGGCCTCTTCGGCGGCCGCTTCATCCAGATCGGATGCGCGAACCGCCGTGTCGGCCAGCACGATCACCTTCTCGGGCTGCACTTCGATAAAGCCGCCGGAGACGTAGAAGTGCTCCTCGCTGCCTTCGTTGAGCACCCGCACAGGGCCCGGAGCCAGCTCGGTCAGCAGCGGCGTGTGGCCGGCCAGGATGCCAAGATCCCCCAGGATGCCAGCCGCCACCACCTGCTCGGCACTACCGGAGTAGACCGAGGCTTCGGCACTGACGATCTCGCATTGGATGGTTTTCGTCATGATGACGTCTCCCGGTTAGAGGGATTACTTCATCTGGTTGGCTTTCTCGACGGCCTCGTCGATGGTGCCGACCATGTAGAAGGCCTGCTCGGGCAGCTCGTCGTACTCGCCGTCCAGGATGCCCTGGAAACCACGGATGGTCTCCTTCAGCGACACGTACTTGCCGGGAGAGCCGGTGAACACCTCGGCAACGAAGAACGGCTGTGACAGGAAGCGCTGGATCTTACGCGCACGTGCCACGATCTGCTTGTCTTCGTCGGACAGCTCGTCCATACCCAGGATGGCGATGATGTCCTTGAGCTCCTTGTAGCGCTGGAGCACGCCCTGAACACCGCGCGCGACGTTGTAGTGCTCGTCGCCCACCACCAGCGGATCAAGCTGGCGAGAGGTGGAGTCCAGCGGGTCGATGGCCGGATAGATACCCAGCTCGGCGATGGAACGCGCCAGTACCACGGTGGCGTCCAGGTGCGAGAAGGTGGTCGCCGGAGACGGGTCGGTCAAGTCATCCGCGGGCACGTAGACGGCCTGCACGGAGGTGATCGAGCCGGTCTTGGTGGAGGTGATACGCTCCTGCAGAACGCCCATCTCCTCGGCCAGGGTCGGCTGGTAACCCACCGCGGACGGCATACGGCCCAGCAGTGCGGACACCTCGGTACCGGCCAGGGTGTAACGGTAGATGTTGTCGACGAACAACAGTACGTCACGACCTTCGTCACGGAACTTCTCGGCGATGGTCAGACCGGTCAGGGCCACACGCAGGCGGTTCCCGGGCGGCTCGTTCATCTGGCCGTAGACCAGTGCCACCTTGTCGAGAACGTTGGACTCCTGCATCTCGTGGTAGAAGTCGTTACCTTCACGAGTACGCTCACCGACACCGGCGAACACGGAGTAACCGCTGTGCTCGGTGGCGATGTTACGGATCAGCTCCATCATGTTGACGGTCTTGCCGACACCGGCACCGCCGAACAGACCGACCTTGCCGCCCTTGGCGAACGGGCACACCAGGTCGATGACCTTGATGCCGGTCTCGAGCAGCTCGTTGGTGGCCGCCTGGTCGGCGTAGCCCGGAGCCTCGCGGTGGATCGGCATGCGCTCCTGCTCGCCGATCTCACCGGCCTCATCGATCGGCTCGCCGAGCACGTTCATGATGCGGCCCAGGGTTTCCTGGCCGACCGGGACGGAGATGGCCGCGCCGGTGTTATCGGTGTTCATGCCGCGCTTGAGCCCTTCGGTCGAGCCCATGGCGATGCAGCGCACCACGCCGTCGCCCAGCTGCTGCTGGACTTCGAGGATGGTCTCCTTTTCGGTGACCTTCAGCGCGTCGTAGACCTTGGGAACATCGTCCCGCGGAAACTCTACGTCAATCACCGCGCCGATGATTTGTACGATACGTCCGCTCATCTTGGTTCCTCTCTAATACCTGCAAATGAAACCTGCATGCCTTAAACAGCGGCGGCACCGCCAACGATCTCGGAGATTTCCTGGGTAATGGCCGCCTGACGGGCCTTGTTGTACACCAGCTCCAGATCGTCGATCAGATTGCCCGCGTTGTCGGTCGCGCTCTTCATGGCAACCATGCGTGCCGCCTGCTCGCACGCTGTGTTCTCGACCACCGCCTGATACACCTGCGCTTCAACGTAGCGCACGAGCAGGCTGTCGAGCAGCGCCTTGGCATCCGGCTCATACAGGTAGTCCCAGCTGCTGGGACGCTTGTTCTCGTCGTCTTCCTCGACCTTTGCGGTGTCCTCGGTCAGCGGTAGCAGCTGACGGACGACCGGCTTCTGGGTCATGGTATTGACGAATTCGTTGTGCACCACGTAAAGACGATCCAGCTTGCCTTCATCGTAGGCATCCAGCATCACCTTCACGCTGCCGATCAGATCATCAAGACTCGGCGTTTCCCCCAGGCCACTCTTGGCGGCGACCAGGCTTCCCCCATACTTGCGGAAGAAGCTGCTGGCCTTGCTGCCGAGGGCACAGAAGTCGAGCTCGGCGCCCTTCTCGTGCCACGCCTGAGCGTCCTTGACCGTCGCCTTGAACAGGTTGACGTTCAAGCCGCCACAGAGACCACGATCGCTGGAGACGACGATGTAACCGACGCGCTTGGCCTCACGCTCTTCCATCCACGGATGCTTGTATTCCGGGTTGGCCTGGGCGAGATGACCCACCACGTGACGGATCTGTTCGGCGTAAGGCTTGCTCGCCGACATCCGTTCCTGGGTCTTGCGCATCTTCGACGCCGCCACCATCTGCATCGCATTGGTGATCTTCTGCGTGTTCTTGATGCTCGCAATCTGCGTGCGAATCTCTTTTCCGACTGCCATGGCGATCTACCCTTGTTCGGTGACCCTCAGAATCCTGTTCGACCATCTGGCCCGCCTTGCGGCGGGCCAGTGGACGCTTACCAGCTCTGAGAGGACTTGAACTTCTCGAGACCCTGCTTCAGGCCGTCCTTGATCTCGTCGTTGTAGTCGCCAGACTCGTTGATCTTGTCGAGCAACTCGCCGTGCTCGGACTTCATGTACTCGTGGAGTGCATGTTCGAAGTCCAGCACCTTGTTGACGTCGACGTCGTCCAGGAAGCCTTCGTTGGCGGCAAACAGGGAGATCGCCATCTCGGCAACCGACATCGGCGAGTACTGCTTCTGCTTCATCAGCTCGGTGACGCGCTGACCGTGCTCGAGCTGCTTGCGGGTGGCTTCGTCCAGGTCGGAGGCGAACTGGGAGAAGGCCGCGAGCTCGCGGTACTGGGCCAGAGCCAGACGCACGCTGCCGCCGAGCTTCTTGATGATCTTGGTCTGTGCCGAGCCACCCACACGAGACACCGACAGACCGGCGTTGATGGCCGGGCGGATGCCTGAGTTGAACAGGTCGGTCTCGAGGAAGATCTGACCGTCGGTGATCGAGATCACGTTGGTCGGAACGAAGGCAGACACGTCGCCGGCCTGGGTCTCGATGATCGGCAGTGCGGTCAGCGAGCCGGTCTTGCCCTTCACTTCACCGTTGGTGAACTTCTCGACGTAGTCGGCGTTGACACGCGCGGCACGCTCGAGCAGACGGGAGTGGAGGTAGAAGACGTCGCCAGGGAAGGCTTCACGGCCCGGCGGACGACGCAGCAGCAGGGACACCTGGCGGTAGGCCACGGCCTGCTTGGACAGATCGTCATAGACGATCAGCGCGTCTTCACCGCGGTCGCGGAAGTACTCGCCCATGGTGCAGCCGGAGTAGGCGGCGAGGAACTGCATCGGGGCCGGATCGGCGGCGCCGGCGGCGACCACGATGGTGTGCTCCATGGCGCCGTGCTCTTCGAGCTTGCGCACCACGTTGGCGATGGTCGACTGCTTCTGACCGATGGCCACGTAGACACAGGTGACGCCGGTGCCTTTCTGGTTGATGATCGCATCGATGGCGATCGCCGACTTACCGATCTGACGGTCGCCGATGATCAGCTCACGCTGACCGCGGCCGATCGGCACCATGGCATCGATGGACTTGAAACCGGTCTGGATCGGCTCGTCGACGGACTGACGAGTGATGACGCCAGGTGCGACCTTCTCGACCGCGTCGGTTTCCTTGGTGCCCAGGTCGCCCTTGCCGTCGATGGGGTTACCGAGGGCGTCGACCACACGGCCGCGCAGTTCGGGACCCACCGGCACCTCGAGGATGCGACCGGTACACTGGGCAGTCATGCCCTCTTCCAGCTGCAGGTAATCACCCAGAACCACGGCACCGACGTTGTCGCGCTCGAGGTTCAGGGTCATCCCGAAGATGCCGCCGGGGAATTCGATCATCTCACCGAACATTGCGTCGGCGAGGCCGTGAATCTGCACGATACCGTCAGATACGCTGACGATCGTGCCCTGATTACGGGCTTCGGATGCGACGTCAAGCTTCTCGATACGCTGCTTGATGATGTCGCTGATCTCGGAAGGATTCAGTTGCTGCATGCCATGTCCCTCAGACTCAGGCGGAAAGGGCTTCCTGGAGGCGGTTCAATCGACCACGTACCGAACCGTCGATGACGGTGTCGCCGGCACGCAGGATCACGCCGCCCAGGAGCGTCTTGTCCACCTGAGTGGTAATGGAGATTTCGCGGTTCAGACGCTTGGCCAGTGCACTCGCGAGCGATTGTTCCTGGGCTTCGGCCAGCGGGAAGGCGGAAACAATTTCCACCTCTACCCGCTTTTCCTGCTGGGCCTTGAGCACCTCGAACTGCTCGGCGATGGCGCCGAGCGCCGCCAGGCGACCCTTCTGGCCGACCAGGCGAACGAAGTTCTTGAGGTCGTCATTGACGGCGTCACCACAGACGTCGACGACAACATCAGCCTTCTGTGCGCTGGACAGCTTGGGATTGCCGAGCACCCGGGCGCGCATGTCGTCGTCGCCGACGACCTGCGCGACCCTGGCCAGCATGCCGGACCATTCGTCGAGCGCGTCCTTGGCCACGGCGTGCTCAAAGGCAGCCTTGGCGTACGGGCGAGCGATAGTTGACGTTTCCGCCATGGGGCACCTCCTCAGAGCTCTTTGGCGAGTTTGTCGACGATGGCAGCGTGCTGCTTCTCGTCGATGGAGGACTCCAGGATTCGCTCAGCGCCCAGGACCGCCAGACGGGACACCTGTGCGCGCAGGTCTTCCTTCGCGCGTGCCACTTCCTGCTCGATCTCGGACTTGGCCTTGGCAATCATGCGCTCGCCTTCAAGGCGGGCGTCTTCGCGTGCCTGCTCGAGCTTCTGGTTGGCCTGTTTCTGGGCCTGTTCCAGGATCTCGGCCGCCTCTTGCTTGCTCTTGCGCAGGGTCTCGTCGGCCTCTTTCTCGGCCACCTCGAGATCACGCGCCGCACGGCTGGCAGCATCCAGACCATCGGCGATCTTCTTCTGGCGTTCCTGCAGAGCTTGCATGACCGGCGGCCATATAAACTTCATGCAGAACCAGACGAAGAACGCAAAGGCGATAGCCTGGCCGACTAGGGTAAGGTTCAGGTTCACGCCAGCACCTCTCGCGTTACGGGTTTGGGGTTAACGGATCGACGGCTCGGGACGAGCGGTCGGACATTAACCGACAAACGGGTTAGCGAAGGTGAAGAACAGCGCGATACCAACACCGATCATGGTCACGGCGTCCAGCAGGCCGGCGACGATGAACATCTTGACCTGCAGCATCGGAACCATTTCCGGCTGACGTGCAGCGCCTTCCAGGAACTTGCCGCCGAGGATACCGAAGCCGATGGCGGTGCCGAGTGCACCCAGGCCGATCAGCAGGGACACGGCGATGGCGGTCATACCCAGAACTTGTGCTTCCATGGTGGTCTCTCCAGTTTTTAGTTGAAACTAAGGTTTATCAGTGGGTTAGGGTTAAGGGTTTAGGGTTGAAGCGAAACCGTCAGTGCTTCTCCACCGCCATGCTCATGTAGACGATGGTCAGCATCATGAAGATGAAGGCCTGCAGGGTGATGACCAGGATATGGAACACCGCCCAGGTGAAGTGCAGCGGCAGCTGCCACAGGCCGATCATCGCGATCAGGATGAAGATCAGCTCACCGGCGTAGAGGTTGCCGAACAGTCGCAGGGCCAGGGAGATCGGCTTGGCGATCAGGGTCACGGTCTCGAGCAGGAAGTTGACCGGGATGAACAGCGCCTGGACCAGCTTGTTGGGTGAGTTGAACGGGTGCAGGGTAAGCTCACCGATGAAGCCGGAGAAGCCCTTGGCACGAATGGTGTAGAAGATGATCAGGCCGAACACGGACAGCGCCATGCCGAGGGTGGCATTGACGTCGGTGGTCGGCACCACCTTGAAGTAGACGTGGGCCGGGTCCGCGCCGAACAGGGCGCCGATCTTGGCCGCCAGCAGCGGCAGGAAGTCCACCGGCACCAGGTCCATCAGGTTCATCAGGAAGACCCAGCAGAAGATGGTCAGCGCCAGCGGCGCGATCAGCTTGCTCTTGCCGTGGAAGGTGTCCTTGACCGAGTTGTCGACGAACTCGACCATCAGCTCGACAAAGTTCTGCAGCGCACCAGGCACGCCGGTGGTAGCGGTGTTGGCCGCCTTCTTGAACAGCCACAGGAAGATCAGACCGAGACCGACGGACCAGCCGAGGGTATCGAGGTGAACGGCCCAGAAGCCCATGTCGGAAGCTTCCTGGGCGGAATGGGCGATCGACCAGCCATTGTCCGGGTGCAGCCCGAAGGTCAGGTTCTGCAGGTGGTGCTGGATATATTCCGTCGGAGTCGGATTCGTGCCTGCCATGTCTGCCTCGTTGTCAGGTGTGCGACGGTCGTTTCACCAGCCAGGGCCCCAGCCAATGAACGAACAGCGTCACCACATAAGCGCCAAAGAAAAAAGTCGGGTTTGAGGGAGGCACTGCGATGAACACCAGGGTGAACAGCGCCGCCGTCAAACCGAACTTGCCGGCTTCCGCACGATAGAAATTGTTGACGATGGCCTTGGAGTAGCGTGCGCCCTGCGCCCGGAACACACACCAGGCAAAGAACACATTGGGCAAAAAGGCCACCAGCCCGCCCAGGGCCGCCGAGGAAGCGCCGGAGATACCGTCGATGCCAGCCGCCGCAACGCTGGTCAGCGCCAGCACAGCGAGCTGTGCCATCAGCAGGCGCTGCACCTGGGGTCGTTGGATCCTGGCCGCCAAGTGTTTCTCCCGACGCGCCTCTTGGCGCGAACTCGTCATCCATCGTGATCGCCGGCGACAGACCACCGGCAGACTCCGGCGCGATTATAGGGAAGCCCCCTAACGGCTTCAACCAAAGACGTGACGATTTGTCGTCACTTCGCGCTGGCTTACGACCAAATGCGGAGAAAAGGCCGCTAAAGTGATTAGCGACCTAAGTGGTTTACTGCGCTGATACGCGCAACCCGGTCGCTGTCTCTGGTCGTCGCCACTCAGCGGATGTGGCCCAGGATGCCGTCGAGCTCGTCGAGGCTCGAGTACTGGATGGTGACCTTGCCCTTGCCGGCCTTGCCGTGGCTGATCTTGACCGGGGCGCCGAGCAGATCTGCCAGACGGGTCTCCAGCCGGGCCACGTCCTGATTCGGCGCAGTCTTGGCGGCCTTTGGCTTGCCATTGGCCAGTTGCTTGACCAGCGCCTCGGTGGCGCGCACGGTCAGGTCCTTGTTGACCACCTCATGGGCCGCCTTGCGCTGCTTGGCCGCCGGCAGGGTCAACAGGGCGCGGGCATGGCCCATGTCCAGGTCACCGCGTTCGAGCAGCGTCTGCACCTCGGGGTCCAGCGCCAGCAGGCGCAGCAGGTTGGTCACCTGGGTACGCGAACGGCCCACGGCGTCGGCGACCTGCTGCTGGGTCAGTTCGAATTCGTCGAGCAGACGCTTGAGCGCCAGCGCTTCCTCCACCGGGTTGAGGTTCTCGCGCTGGATGTTCTCGATCAGTGCCAGCGCCAGGGCCACCTCGTCGGTCACCTCGCGGATCACCGCCGGGATGACGTCCAGTTCGGCCAGCTGGGAGGCCCGCCAGCGGCGTTCACCGGCGATGATTTCATAGCGGTCGGGACCGATCGGACGCACCACGATGGGCTGCATCACGCCCTGGGCGCGGATCGAGTCGGCCAGCTCCTCCAGCGCTTCGGGCTGGATATCGCGCCTTGGCTGGTAGCGTCCACGGCTGAGCTGGCCCAGCGGCAGGCGCTCCAGACGTTCCTCCGGCGCGGGAGGCGGCACCACCGTGGCGTCTTCGTCGCCGTCGGTCGTCAGCTCGGCATCCACCTCGGGCAGATCGAGGCTCTCGCGGCGGCGGGCACCGGCCCCGATCAGCGCATCCAGTCCTCGTCCCAGGGCGCGTTTGCGCGTCATCGATTCATCCTCATCACAGCACGCTCAAAAATTCGACACTGCTGGCCCTTGCCACCCTGGCCGGGGCTACAGCGACAGCCGACGAATCAGTTCCTTGGCCAGCACCCGGTGGGCCTGGCTGCCCCGCGAGAAGCGTGCGTACTTGGTGACCGGCAGGCCGTGACTCGGCGCCTCGGCAACCCGCACGTTGCGTGGAATGGTGGTCTTGAGCAGGGCATCGCCGAAGTAGTCCCGCAGCTGCTTGCTGACGTCCCGGGTCAGGCTGTTGCGGGCATCGAACATGGTGCGCAGGATCCCGAAGATCTCGAGGCCCGGGTTCACGCTGTCCTTGATCTGCTCGACGGTGTCGAGCAGCGCCGACAGGCCTTCCAGGGCATAGAACTCGCACTGCAGCGGTATCAGTACCCCATCGGCGGCGGTCAGCGCATTGACGGTGAGCATGTTCAGCGACGGTGGGCAGTCGATCATCACCACGTCGTACTCGCCGGCGACTTCGTCCAGCGCCTTGGCCAGCGCCCGCTCGCGGCCTTCACCACGATCGAGCAGCTCGACCTCGGCGGCGGTCAGGTCGCCATTGCCGGGCAGCAAGGCGTAGCCCGCCTCGGGGCAGTCGAGGATGACCTCCACCGGGCGCTTGTCGCCCAGGATGACGTCGAGCACGCTGCCCTCGAGGCTGTGCTTGTCGACACCACTGCCCATGGTGGCGTGGCCCTGGGGATCGAGATCGACCAGCAGTACGCGGCGATCCAGCGACGCCAGACTGGCGGCCAGGTTGACGGCAGAGGTGGTCTTGCCGACCCCACCCTTCTGGTTGGTCAAGGCGATGATTTTGGTCACGACGTCATCCTTGCGTGGAAATTCTCGGGTGGCTGGTGGCGGCAAAATCGTGAAAACCGAACCCCAAGCCCGAGCCTAGCGGCCCCCGGCCTCGGGTTCCAGCATAACCAGTTCTCGACCCGCTGACTCGTACGGCACCCTCAACGCATGGCGCGAGACACAGCGCACGTCGTCCTCCAGGCGTTCAAGCTCGCCGTCCACCGCCGGTCCCTTCATCGCCAGCCACTGGCCGTGGGGCGCCAGCAGCGGCCGGGTCAGCTCGACGAAGTCCTCGAGGCTGGCAAAGGCCCGCGAGATCAGTTGATCGAACCCGCCGTCGGCCGGGGTATAGGCTTCCACTCGCGCCTGGATCGGGGTCACCCGGGCGAGCCCAAGTTCCATCACCGCCTGACGCTGAAAGCGTACCTTCTTGCCGTTGCTGTCGAGCAGGCTGACGTCGAGCTCGGGGTTGAGGATCGCCAGCACCAGGCCGGGCAGGCCAGGCCCCGCACCCACGTCGAGCACCCGTGGGCCCTTGACCCAGGGCAGCACCGCGGCGCTGTCGAGCACGTGGCGAGAGACCATGTCCAGCGGATCGCGTACCGCCGTGAGGTTATAGGCCCGGTTCCACTTGTGCAACAGACCCACCAGGGCCAGCAGCTGGTCAAGCTGGACGGCGGTGGCCGTAATCTCGAGGGCGGCAAGGCCCTCGCTCAAGCGCTCGTGCAGTCGCTGCTGCAGGGCCGGGGACATCGCCTGACTCATCCGCTGGCCACCTCGCGATCATCGAGCAACCGGCGTTTCTTGAGGTGAATCAGCAGGATCGATACCGCCGCCGGGGTCACCCCGCTGATCCGCCCGGCCTGGGCCAGGGTCTCCGGGCGCGCCTCGGCGAGCTTCTGGCGAATCTCGTGGGACAGCCCCTCGACTCGGCTGTAGTCGAGATCGGTCGGCAGGGCCATGGACTCGTGACGCTTGAGCTTGTCGATCTCGTCCTGCTGACGATCGATGTAGCCCTGGTACTTGGCCTGGATCTGGACCTGTTCGGCGACCGTCTCGTCGCTCACCGGCTCACCCTTGGCTGCAGCCACGTCGGCATAGCCGAGTTCCGGGCGCTTGAGCAGGTCCATCAGGCTGTACTCGCGGGCCAGCGGCTTGCCGGTGATTCGCTCGATGTCGGCGGCGGCATCGGTCCCGGGCTGCACCCAGGTCGCCTTGAGCCGGGCGCTCTCGCGCTCCACCGCTTCACGCTTGTCGCTGAACCGCGCCCAGCGCTCATCGTCCACCAGCCCCAGTGCGCGACCGTGTTCGGTCAGGCGCATGTCGGCGTTGTCCTCACGCAGCAACAGCCGGTACTCGGCGCGGGAGGTGAACATCCGGTAGGGCTCCTTGGTGCCCAGGGTGATCAGGTCATCCACCAGCACCCCGAGGTAGGCCTCGTCGCGGCGCGGACACCAGGCGTCGAGCGCCTTGGCGCGACGCGCGGCGTTGAGCCCGGCGAGCAGGCCCTGGGCCCCCGCTTCCTCGTAGCCGGTGGTGCCGTTGATCTGGCCGGCGAAGAACAGGTTGTGGATAAATTTGGTTTCCAGCGAGTGCTTCAGGTCCCGCGGATCGAAGAAGTCGTACTCGATGGCGTAGCCCGGACGGGTGATATGGGCCCGCTCGAGACCTTCGATGGAGCGCACCACCTTGAGCTGCACGTCGAAGGGCAAGGAGGTCGAAATACCATTTGGGTATAGCTCATGGGTATCCAGACCCTCCGGCTCGACGAACACCTGGTGGCTGGTCTTGTCGGCGAAGCGGTGGACCTTGTCTTCGATGGACGGGCAGTAGCGCGGCCCGACCCCTTCGATCACCCCGGAGAACATCGGCGAGCGATCGAGATTGTCGAAGATGATCTCGTGGGTGCGCTCGTTGGTATGGGCGATGTGGCAGCTGACCTGGCGCGGATGCATGTCCCGCGATCCCAGGTAGGACATCACCGGAGTCGGACTGTCGCCCGGCTGCTCCTCGAGACGCGAGAAGTCGACGCTCTTGGCATCGATGCGCGGCGGGGTGCCGGTCTTCAGGCGATCGACCCGAAACGGCAAGGCGCGCAGACGCTCGGCCAGGGCATTGGAGGGCGGATCCCCGGCACGACCACCACGGCTGTTGTCCAGCCCGATGTGGATCACCCCGCCGAGGAAGGTGCCGGTGCACAGCACCACGGTTTCGGCCAGGAATCGCAGTCCGGTCTCGGTGACCACGCCGCGCACGGTGTCCTGGTCGACGATCAGGTCGCCGGCGGCCTGCTGGAACAGCGTCAGGTTCGGCTGGTTTTCCAGCATGCCACGAATCGCGGCCTTGTAGCGCACACGATCGGCCTGGGCACGGGTCGCCCGTACCGCGGGGCCCTTGCGGGCGTTGAGCACGCGAAACTGGATCCCGCCCAGGTCCGTCGCCAATCCCATGGCGCCGCCGAGGGCGTCGATTTCCTTGACCAGATGACTCTTGCCGATCCCGCCGATGGCGGGATTGCAGGACATCTGGCCCAGGGTCTCGATGTTGTGGGTCAACAGCAGGGTCTGGCAACCCATGCGGGCAGAGGCCAGGGCAGCTTCCGTTCCAGCATGGCCACCGCCGATGACGATGACGTCAAAGCGGTCGGGATACTCCAAGGTTCACCTCGTTCGGCGCAGCGCGCCAGCGGTCTGGATATTGGGTTCGTACGAAAAATAGCCGGCCAGTATAAACCCTCCTGTGGGTAAACGTCAGGGTTTTCCACACCCCGTCTGTCAGGCAGGAGCTTCACTTACCTACCTATAAAAAAATAAAAGAATAAGAAAGGAAGTTCTGTAGTGGTTGTAACTACTGGTGTGGACACTTTCTGTGGAAAAACCATTTAAATCTACAAAAAACAAATAGGTACAATGTTGATCCTTTGTTGAACAAGGGACGTACCAGCGTTTGATGGCGTGTTATCTGCCTGTGGACACAATCACGACTTGCCCACAGGGCTCGGCTTCCACCAGTTATCCACCGAGCTCGGGGGCGGTTGTCACCGCGACGGTGAACAACTCGCCGACTTGCCCACAGCCCCCGTGGCAGTGGGCTTCGCAGCCAAATGTGAAAAATCTTGTCCACAGCCCCAAAAAGCCAAAAAAACGCCCTGTCGATCACTCGACAGGGCGTTTGAGAGGCTCGAACGGGCGGTTTTTTCAGTGCTTGAGCACTCGCGCCAGGAAGCTCTGGGTACGTTCATTCTGCGGATTGTCGAAGACTTCTTCGGGCTTGCCCTGCTCGACGATCTCACCCTTGTGGATGTAGATCACGCGGTCGGCGACCTCCCGGGCGAAGCCCATCTCGTGGGTCACGATCATCATCGTCATGCCTTCTCTGGCGAGCTCACGCATGGCGTCGAGCACCTCACCGATCATCTCCGGGTCCAGCGCCGAGGTGGGCTCGTCGAACAGCATCAGACGGGGCTCCATGGCCAGTGCGCGGGCCAGCGCCACGCGCTGCTGCTGACCGCCGGAGAGCTGGGTCGGGTACTTGTCGGCCTGGTCCTTGATGCCGACCCGATCGAGCAGCCGTTCCGCGGTGGCCTCGGCCTTGTCACGGCTTTCGCCGCGCACCTTCATCGGGGCCAGGGTGACGTTGTCACGCACGCTGAGGTGAGGGAACAGGTTGAACTGCTGGAACACCATGCCGACCTCGGTGCGGATGGTCTGCAGCGCCTGGCTGGCCTTGCCGTCGGGCTTGAGGTCGTTGCCGTCGACCCTGAGGGCGCCCTGCTGGAATTCTTCCAGGCCATTGACGCAGCGGATGAGGGTCGACTTGCCGGAGCCACTGGCGCCGATGACGACCACCACTTCGCCCTGGGCCACCTCAAGGTCGATGTTCTTGAGCACGTGCAGCGAGCCGAAGTGCTTGTTGAGTTTGTCGATACGGACGATGGGCTCGCCCTGGGCGTGAGAGGCTGGGTTCATGTCGGAATTTTCCATGGGATGTTGCACCTCACTGGCCCACCAGGCCCTTGCGCTCGAGCATGCGCAGGGCGAAGGACAAGGAAAGGGTGATGGCAAGATAGAGCAGCGCCACCATCAGATAGACCTCCAGGGCGGTGAAGGTGGTGGCGATGTAGATCTGGCCCTGGCGCACCAGCTCGCCAACGCCGATGACGGCGAACAGCGAGGTGTCCTTGATGCTGATGATGGCCTGGTTGCCCAGCGCCGGGATCATGCGGCGGAAGGACTGGGGCCAGATGATGTAGCGGAAGGTCTGGCGGCGGGACAGGCCCAGCGACAGGCCGGCCTCGCGCTGGCCGCGCTCGATGGACTGCACACCACCGCGCACGATCTCCGAGATGTAGGCGCCGGAGTTGACGGCGATGGCAGCGATACCTGCGGTGACCGCATCGATGGGGCCACCAAGGATGCTCGGCAGGCCATAGAAGATGAACAGCACCTGTACCAGTACCGGGGTGCCGCGGAAGATTTCGATGTAGGCCACGGCGGGAACACGCAGCCAGGCGCTCGGGGAAATGCGCAACAGGCCGAAGATGATGCCGATGACAAAGCCGATGGCCAGACCGCCGAAGGAAATCAGCAGGGTATAGGGGATGCCGGTCAGCAGCTGGGGGATGGAGGACAGCGCCGCCGACCAGTCGAATTGGAAGTTGACGTCCACGAGTGGGTCTCCGTCATGCACGTGAAATCAGGACAAGGCGAAAGGCCTTGATGCCGGGGTCGAGACAGTGCCTCGGGGTGACGTCCGGGTAACACCAAGGGGGCCGGTCGTGTACCGGCCCCCATGAATCCCAGGTCGGTTGCCCAGGTCGCTATGGACTGCGATCACTCGCTGGTGGAACCAAACCACTTGGCGTGGATCTCGTCGTAGGTGCCGTCTTCCTTCATCGCCGCCAGGGCCTCGTTGACCGGCTCTACCCACTCGCTGCCCTTGACGAAGACGATGCCGTACTGCTGGCCTTCGTACAGCGGACCAACGACCTTGACCTTGCCTTCGCCACGGGTCTGGGAGAAGTAGCCGACGTTGGGGGCGTCGTAGAAGGCGGCATCGACGCTGCCGCCGAGCAGGGCCATGTACATGTCGCTGGTGCCCGGATAGGGGGTGATCTCGGCGTCCTCGCCCAGGTTTTCCTGGAGGAAGTCATAGCTGGTGGAGCCGATCTTGGTGCCGATACGCATACCGGACAGGTCATCGATCTCGCTGACGCCTTCTTCGTCGGCGTTGACCAGGATCTTCAGACCGCTGTCGTAGTAGGGGTCGGAGAAGTCGACGATCTCGGCACGTTCGTCGGTGATGGTGATACCGGCGATGGCGATGTCGACGTTACCGGTCTGGACGGCGGGAATGATGCCGTTGAAGTCCATGGTGCGCAGTTCGTATTCGAAACCGGCACGCTCGGCCAGCTCGGCAATGATGTCCATGTCGAAGCCGACCATTTCGCCGGATTCCTGGTCCATCATCTCGAACGGCACGAAGCTCGGGTCGGTGGCCACGTTCAGGGTCTCGGCCTGAGCGCTGCCGATGACACCGAAGGTGAGCAGGGCGGAGGTAAGAGCGGCAGAAGTAAGGGCGGTTTTCATGATTTTCCCCAGTTGACGTTATTGTGAAATCCTCAACTACCATGGCGAGTTGCGGGGAAGGGGTCAAGTTGGGGGAGAATCCGCTGGGCCAACGCTGGCGGCGCCACAACACAATGCAAGACGCAGCCGGGAGGCTGCGTCGAGGGTGGCATCAAGGGCTGCATCAAGCGCTATCTGGAAAGGCGTGTTGCTGTCGCGTCGGCTGACGCGCAGCAAGGTCGCTACACCATAAAGGAGGCGCCGCAACCACAGGTGGTGGTGGCGTTGGGGTTCTGCACCAGAAAGCGTGCGCCGGCCAGGCCTTCCTCATAGTCGATGGTGGAGCCGACCAGGTACTGGTAGGACAGCGGGTCGACCACCAGCGAGACATCGCCGAAGGAAATCTCGGTGTCGTCGTCGTTGACGCCGTCGGCCACGTCGAAGCCGTACTGAAATCCCGAGCAGCCGCCTCCCGTGACATAGACGCGCAGGGCGATGTTGCTGGCGCCGTCTTCGGCCATCAGTGCCTTGAGTCGGCGCTGGGCGTTGTCGGACAGCAGTAGCGGGGTGGGGACAAAGGATTCGGCACCGCTCATGAGAGCTCCCGGGGTCGAGAAACAGGGTCAAAGCGGTCGATGTCGCCGATCAGCCGACGTCGACCGCATCGGTCATTATCCCCAAGCCAGAGTAAAAGGGTCAACTTTTCCTCGGAGGTAAGGCGCCTGGTACGTCGACATCCCCCCGCAGCAAGCGGGGGGATAGACCTCAGGGCATCATCGCCGGGGCGTCGAGACCAGCGGTCTCGTCGAAGTCGAACATCAGATTGAGGGCGTGGATGGCCTGGCCGGAGGCACCCTTGACCAGGTTGTCGATGACGGCCAGCACCACCACGGTGTCGCTGTTGCCGGGGCGATGTACGGCGATGCGGCAAAGGTTGGCGCCCTTGACGCTACGGGTCTCGGGGTGGCTGCCGGCGGGCATCACGTCGACGAAGGGCTCGTTGGCGAAGCGGTCTTCGAACAGACGCTGGAGATCACCGGGGTCGCCGGTCAGGCGCCCGTACAGGGTGGCATGGATGCCGCGGATCATCGGCGTCAGGTGGGGCACGAAGGTCAGCCCGACCTCACCCCCGGCGGCGTCGCCGAGCCCCTGGCGAATTTCCGGCAGATGACGATGGCCGGAGGCGCCGTAGGCCTTCATCGATTCACTGGCCTCGGCGAGCAGCGAGGGCACCTTGGCGCCACGGCCGGCACCGGTGACGCCGGACTTGCAGTCGGCGATCAGGTGGTCGGCGTCGATCAGCCCGGCTTCCAGCAGCGGCAGAAAGCCAAGCTGCACCGCGGTGGGATAGCAGCCGGGGACGGCGATCAGGCGGGCCTGGCGAATCTGATCGCGGCTGACCTCGGGCAGGCCGTAGACGGCTTCCTCGAGCAGACCCGGGGCGCCGTGAGGCTGGCCGTACCAGTCGGCCCAGACGCCGGCGTCGCGCAGGCGGAAATCGGCTGACAGATCGATCACCCGGGTGCCTCGCTCCAGCAGGTCGCCGGCCAGCGCGTGGGCGACGCCGTGGGGCGTGGCGAAGAACACCGCATCGCAGCGCGCCAGGCGCTCCGGGTCAGGCTCGGAAAAGCGCAGCTCGTCGTAGTGACCTCGCAGGTTGGGATAGAGTTCGGCCACGCCGAGGCCGGCTTCGCTTCGTGAGGTGATCGCGTCCACCTCCACCTCGGGGTGGCGCGCCAGCAGCCTGAGCAGTTCGACGCCGGTGTAACCGGTGCCGCCGACGATTCCAACCTTGATCACGTAACGCTCCTTTGCACTTTGCTGTTTCAGCGCATTGCCATGGAAATGTGGCCGCCCGCAAGGCGAGCCGAATGGCCTGGCCACAGGCCTGCCTGGAGATTCTCGGGCCAGGCGATGGGGGTTCCGAGAGACGACGATGACGGCGGCCTGGGTGCCAAGTCACGTTCTATGATACACAAGAGATAGTCACCTAAGGTAAGCCTGCCTTTCATCTTGCGTCAGGGACTCGACCCTTCGCTCTCAAGGAAGCGACCCACACCTCCATGCGCCTGCCCGATCTCAGTCTTGATGCCTTCCGTCGCCAGCTGGCGAGCGTCGACGCCCTGCCGCAACTGTGCGTGCTGGGGGTGGTGACGGGGCTGATCACCGGCAGTCTGATGGTGGTCTTCCGGCTGGCGTTGATGGTCGGCGCCATGCTGGTGATGCCCTACGACGATCCCGAAGCCTTCGAGCAGTTGTCTACCGGCCTGCGCATGGTGCTGCCGATCATCGCGGTGACGGTGATTGGTGTGCTGCTGTGGCGTCAGCCACTGGCTGCCCGCAAGATCGGCGTCAGCCATGTGATCGAACGCCTGACCTATCACCAGGGCCGCTTTCCGCTGCGCAACTGGTTGAACCAGTGGTGGGTGGGGGTGGTGTCGGTGGTCGGGGGGCTATCTGCCGGGCGCGAAGGCCCGGCGATCCACCTGGGCGCCGCCGCCTCCAGTGGCCTCGGCCAACTGCTGCGCCTGCCCCACAACAGCCTGCGGGTGCTGGTGGCCTGCGGCACCGCGGCAGGTATCGCCGCCTCCTTCAATACGCCCATCGCCGGGGTCATCTTCGCCATGGAGGTGGTGATGATGGAATACACCATCGTTGGCTTCATGCCGGTCATCCTGGCGGCCTGCATGGGAGCCCTGGTCTCCCAGCTGGTCTATGGCGCCGATCCTGCCTTCGCGGTTCCCGATCTGTCGATGGGCTCGCTGTTCAATATCTACTGGATCGCTGCCATGGCCTTCGGTATCGGTCTGCTGGCGGGGCTGTTCATCCATGTCTCGCGCTCGGAGCGCATCGCCAGTCTGCCGCTGTGGTGGCGCCTGGCACTGGTCGGTGCCCTGGCGGCGCTACTGGCCTGGTGCTACCCCCAGGTCCAGGGCATCGGCTACGACAGCCTGTCCGATGCGCTGTTCAATCGTTTGACGCTGGATATTCTGATGGCGCTGGTGCTGGGCAAGCTGCTGCTGACTGCCTTCGCGGTAGGCTGCGGGGTGCCGGTGAGCATCATCGGCCCGGTGCTGGTGGTCGGCGCGGCCGCCGGGGCGCTGTTCGGCATTGCCGGGGGTTGGATGTGGCCGGACAAGGCGGCAGACCCTGGGCTATTCGCGATGATCGGCATGGCGGCGATGATGGGGGCGGTGCTGCAGGCGCCGCTGGCGGCGCTGATGGCGCTGCTCGAACTGACCCATATGCCGCATATTCTGTTGCCGGGCATGCTGGCGGTGGTGGTGTCCTGCCTGACCGCGCGCCAGCTGTGTCGCTGTGACGGCTTCTTTATCAGCGTCAAGCGCCATGGTCTGCACCCCCTTCAGCAACCGTTGATGCAGGCGTTGTCGCGGGTGTCGGTGCCGGCGGTGATGGAGCGCAGCCTGGTGCGCACCAGGCGACGGATCTCGGAGACCCAGGCTCGGGCATTGCTCGAGGCCAAACCGGTGTGGATCATCATCGAACGTTCCACCGACGACAAGCCGACCCTGGCGCTGAAGGCGGCCGACCTGGCGCGTTATCTGCTCGAGCAGCAGGAGCAGGAGCAGCAGCAGGGACAGCGGGAGAAACAGGAACCCAAGGCGGCGCCGGAAGATCAACGCGAAGCCAGCGACGACAATGCCGCCATGGAGGTGTTGATGGACAAGGGGGGCGCCCCCGGTGGCCAGGCGGATGTTATCGCGGGCAAGAACGTCGATCGCTCGCCACCGCCGGTGTCACCAGCGGCGGCCAGCCCCGATGAAGACAAGGAGGCGTTGCTGGACCTACTGGAAATCCCCGGCCAGCGACTGGACCTGGTGGCCATCCACCTGCAGGCGACCCTGACCGAGGCGCTGAACGTGCTGAACGAAAGCAAGGTGGATGGACTCTACGTGGAACACGGCTATCGACCGAAGCAGAAGCGAATTTCCGGTATCATCACCCGGGATGCCATTGAGCGGTACTACCGCCTGTCTGATCCATCCACAGCCTGAGGAGTCGCCATGTATCTGTGGATAAAAGCCTTTCACCTGATGTCGATCGTGACCTGGTTCGCCGCCATGTTCTATCTGCCACGGCTCTACGTGTACCACGCCATGGCCCGGGACAAGGGCGAGTACGCCAGCATGGATACCTTCATGGTGATGGAACGCAAGCTCTATCGCGGCATCATGACACCTTCGATGGTGGCGGTATTGCTGCTGGGGGCCCTGCTGGTGTGGTTGAACCCGGCCCTGATGAGCCAGGGCTGGCTGCACGCCAAGCTGGCGCTGGTGGTGGCGCTGGTGGCCTATCACCATGTCTGCCTGATCTACCTGAAGCAGCTGGCCGAGGATCGTTGCCGTCGCAGTGCCACCTTCTTTCGTGTGTTCAATGAACTGCCGGTGCTGGCACTGGTGGCTATCGTGATCCTGGCCGTGGTGAAACCCTTTTGAATAGCCTGAGTCCTTCGACTTCGCCCCACCTGCCGATGGTGCTGGTGCTGGCCGGGCATGACCCGACCGGCGGTGCCGGCCTGGTGGCCGACGCCGAGAGCGTGGCCGCCTGCGGAGGCTGGGCGCTGACCGTGCCTACCGCACTGACGGTACAGGACCTCGTCGACGTCCAGGCGGTGCACCCGGTGCCGGCCTCGACCATTCGCCAGGCGGCCGCAGCGCTGGAGAGCCTGCCGATCGCGGCGATCAAGATCGGTTTGATCGCCGACCTCGAGGCGCTGGACGCGGTGGTCGATTTGGTGCGCCGCCGGCCCGGTGTGCCGGTGGTTGCCGATCCGGTGCTTAAGGCGGGGGGCGGATCACCGCTTGCGACCCAGGAGCTGATCGACGCCTACTTCGAGCGTCTGCTGCCGAGGGTCGATATCCTGACCCCCAATCGCGGCGAACTGGCACGCCTGGCCGGGCTCGACTACCAGGATGATACCGAGCGCTGTGTCAGTCTGATGCACCAGGGCTGTCAGGCGGTGCTGGTGACCGGCACCGATGATCCCCAGGGCCAGACGGCCAAGGGGCGTGTCGCCCATACCCTGCATACTCCGGACAGCGATCGTCAGTGGACCTGGCCCCGCTTGCCGGCGACCTTCCATGGTTCCGGTTGTACCCTGGCCGCTGCCGTGGCTACGCGACTGGCGGCGGGAGAAAGTCTGGTGCAGGCTTGTGAGCAGGCTCAGGTGTTTGCCTGGCAGGCGCTGGCCCATGGCTGGACGCCCGGCCAGGGGCAGTCGTTGCCTCGCCGGCTGTGGAAAATGCCGACGCCGCGCTTTTCGCCGGACGAGGTCAAGGTATGATGGCGACACGGCAGTCGGCATGAGAGACCCCGATCAGCCCCTGTTGGAAGGTATTGGCGCCCAATTCACCGGGTTATCCCATGCCCTCCACAGGGTTATCCACAGGCGGTGTCGCGCTGAATCGATGTCTGTGGCATCGATGATTGAATTTCACTTTTGGGCAAAGAGGTTGCCATGACCACATCCGCTGAGCTCTTCGAACAGGCCTGTCGGCACATTCCCGGTGGCGTCAACTCACCGGTGCGCGCGTTCAAGGGGCTGCATCGTCCGCCGGTGTTCATGGAGAGCGCAAAGGGCGCCTACCTTTTCGATGTCGAAGGCAAGCGCTACGTCGACTACGTGGGCTCCTGGGGACCGATGATCACCGGCCATGCCGATCCCGACGTGCTGGGCGCGGTGCGCGAGCGCCTCGACAAGGGCCTGTCCTTCGGTACCCCGACTGCGGTCGAGACCACCATGGCGGAGCTGATCTGCGAGATCATTCCGAGCATCGAGATGGTGCGCATGACCAACTCGGGCACCGAGGCGACCATGTCGGCGATTCGCCTGGCCCGTGGCTTCACCGGGCGGGACAAGATCGTCAAGTTCGAGGGCAACTACCATGGTCACAGCGATTCGCTGCTGGTCAAGGCGGGGTCCGGCGCGCTGACTCACGGTGAGCCCAGTTCTCCCGGGGTGCCTGCCGCTCTGGCCGAACATACCATCACGCTGTCCTACAATGACATCGACGAGGTGGAGCGCTGTTTCGAGGAGATCGGCAGTCAGATCGCCTGCATCATCGTCGAGCCGGTGGCCGGCAACATGAACTGCATCCCGCCGAGTGCCGACTTCCTCAAGACCCTGCGCCAGGTCTGTGACCGCCACCAGAGCGTACTGATCTTCGACGAGGTGATGACCGGTTTCCGTGTCGCCCTGGGCGGCGCCCAGGCACACTTTGGCGTGACCCCGGATCTGACCTGTCTCGGCAAGATCGTCGGTGGCGGCATGCCGGTGGGTGCCTTCGGTGGCAGCCGCGAGATCATGAGCGAACTATCGCCGCTGGGACCGGTGTACCAGGCCGGCACCCTGGCCGGTAATCCGCTGGCCATGGCGGCGGGGGTGGCACTGCTGACCAAGCTGAAAGAGCCGGGCTTTCACAAGGCCCTGGCGCAGCGTGTCGAGACCCTGTGCAACGGGCTTGAAAGCCGGGCACGCGAGGCTGGTATCGACATGATCACCCAGCGCGTGGGAGGGATGTTCGGGGTATTCTTCACCGCCCAGAGCAGCGTCGAGAACTTTGCCCAGGCCACCGCCTGTGACGCCGATGCCTTCCGCCGTTTCTTCACCGCCATGCTCGAGCAGGGAGTCTACCTGGCGCCGTCGGCCTACGAGGCTGGCTTCATGTCCAGTGCACACACGCCGGAGGATATCCAGGTGACCCTGGACGCTGCCGAGAAAGCCTTCGCCCAGATGACGACCCAGGCCTGACAGGAGCCGACCATGACTGGCAATGACGCCGCTTCGCCGGACACCGCGCTGGAGCCATTTACCCTGGAAGAACTGCTGGACGCGCTGGCCGAGTTTCACGCCGAGCCGTTGCCGCCGGAGAGCGATTTGCCGGAACCGCTGACGGTGCTCAAGCACCGCAGCGAGGCCGAGTTCTCGGCCTGTCGATCCCTGCTGACCGGGGACGAGGACGTCGAGCGCCTGGACGCCCTCAAGGTGTGGCTGGATCAGGAATTCGATCGTCTCGCTCCGATCATCGAGGTGCGCAAGGATCGCCTGCGTCCCAGCCGTTGGTACATGGAGTACTCCGATGTACGTCTGTGTGACAACGGGCGTCTGGTAGTCGCCCAGAGTGCCGCCCAGGATCCCAAGCCCTTCGACTATCCCGAGATGGCAGATCCCGGCCATGACCTGGCGAGTCTCAGGGTGGAACTCGAACTGCGTGGCGAGATGACGCTCTCCCATCAGGCTCTGGATGGCTATCTACGTCGCAGTGGCGACTACGAGCTGGCACGGATCCTGTCACTGTTGCAGGTCATCGAGTCCATGGCGGGCATGCGCCGTGCGCTGCAGCGTCGCCAGGTGAGCGGCCAGGAGCGTCCGTCGCTGATGGCCGAGACCATGAACAGTTTCCGCCGCTACCTGACCCTGGCGGAGCGCCACGCGGAGTTCCGCTTTCCGCCGCTGGTGATCGGCGTCGGGGTGTCGGGCAGCGGCAAGAGCCGCTTCACCCGTACCCTGGTGGGACGCCAGGGGGCGGTGCGACTGAGCTCTGATGTTCAGCGCCTGGTGCTGCATGGATTCAATCCACAACAGGGTAGTGACGATCTGCCTGTGGATATCTATACCCGCGAGGCCACCGACAAGACCTACCAGCGCCTGGCCGCCTGCGCCGGGATTCTGCTGGACGCCGGTTACATGGTCTGTGTCGACGGCACCTTCCTCGAGCGCAAGCAGCGCGAGCTGTTGCGCTGGCAGGCCGAGGCCCGGGGACTGCCAGTGCTGCTGGTAAGCTTCGAGGCCGACGACGAGACGCTAAGACGTCGCATCAGCAAACGTGCGGTGCGCAATGAGCGAGACGAATCGTTGAGCCTGGCGGTGCTGGCGGCGCAGCAGGACGCCTTCGAAGACTTCACCGACGAGGAACGCCTGCACCTGGTGCGGCTGGACAGCACGGCCGACAACGCGGCGGAGACCTTGGCCAGCCTGATCGAAGAGCACATACGCGTGCTGTAAGAGAGCAGCCAGGTATCTTTCTCCACCAACAAGGACGCCGGCGATGCCGGCGTCCTTGTTGGCTGCACCTGTGTTGTCGATGCAGTCGCTTCATTCCGTTGCTCGATCTCGGCCGAAAGGCGTCTGTGCCCCCGTCGTTCCAGGGCTCGGTCGTCGAGCCTTAGCGTGTCGCAGTGGAGCGTCGAGGTGGCGGCGCGCCGAGATTCTGGCGTGCCCAGTTGACCGCCTGCAGGCGATTGCTGACGCGAATCTTCTTGAACACGTTGTACAGGTGAGACTTTACGGTGTGTTCGCTGACGCACAGGCGTTCGGCAATTTCCATGTTGGAGGCGCCGGAGCCCAGCAGGCCGATGATCTCCATCTCGCGCTGGGTCAGGCCACAGGCCGGTCGATAGGCATTGAGCTGCTGGCGGCGGGAGAACTCGATCAGGCGAGTCATCAGTGAGCGCGACATCCACAGATCGTCGGTCTCGAACAGCTTGGCGATGCCCTTGCAGATACTGTCGAGGCTGTCCTGACGATAGAAGACCCCTCGCAGATGCATGAAGGACAGCACCTCCAGCGCATGTTCTTCGTCACGCAGGTTGAAGGCGGTGAGCAACAGGCCGCTGTGGCGTGCACTGACATCCTGCCAATGCTGCATGGCGGCGTCGTCGACGTGGTCGGCGTCCATCAGTACCAGCACCTGCTGACTGTCATCGATCTCGATGGTGTCGGCGGGGGCGGCGATGGAGACAGGGCAGTGGAATTGGTCCTTGATATAGTTGATGAAGAGCAGTGACTGAGGGTTGTGGTCAGTCACCAGCACTATCTGTCCTGTGTTGTTGCTCATCGTCGTGTCTCCGTGCACCCGCAGACGCCTGCTGACAGGGATGGGTATGACTAGTAAGTGGTGACCATTATGGGCCTATTTCATTCATTTTGTAAGGTTCTGTAACTACTGCACAGTAAAGTTAGGCTTGATACACGGTTGTACCGAAATATTTCATACCTTGGTCCTAGAAAATAGCGAATTTTCGGACAGTTTCCCGGTATTTTTTGAATCTTTTTTCCAACTTTGTGCTTAAACGGCATTCAAACCGCGCATGATAGAGTATAGGCAAACATGCCGGCATAGTGCCGACGTGTCTTCTATCGAACTACCCATCAAGAGCGACGCCATGAGTCAACTTACCGAACTGGTGCTGGCCAGTGGAAACGCCGGCAAGCTCAAGGAACTGGGCGCGCTGCTGGCGCCACTGGGCATCAAGGTTCACGCCCAGTCGGAGTTTGCCGTTCCCGAGGTCGAGGAAACGGGACTGACCTTTGTCGAAAATGCCCTGCTCAAGGCGAGGGAAGCCAGCCGTATCAGCGGCCTGCCGGCGCTCGCCGACGACTCCGGGCTCGCCGTGGATGCACTCGATGGTCGCCCCGGTATCTATTCCGCCCGCTTTGCCGGTGAACCCAAGGACGACGGTCGCAATAACGACAAGTTGCTCGAGGCCATGGCCGAGGTGCCCGAAGGGAGTCGTGGTGCCAGCTACTGGTGCGTGCTGGTGCTGCTCGAGCATCCCGAGGATCCAGTGCCACTGATTGTCCAGGCCGACTGGCGTGGCGAGATCCTGGCCCATCCGCGCGGTGAGGGCGGCTTTGGCTATGACCCACTGTTCTGGCTGCCGGATCAGGGCGCCAGCGCCGCCGAACTCGGCGCGGCGGAGAAGAACCGACTGAGTCATCGCGGTCGCGCCCTCTCGGCACTGCTGCTCGAACTCGAGCGTCGGTCGAGTTCGTGATGGTGTCTCGTCTTCCGCCGCTGGCGCTGTATGTCCATGTGCCCTGGTGCGTGCGCAAGTGTCCCTACTGTGACTTCAATTCCCACGGTGTCGGGCGCGGCGCCGAACTCCCCGAACAGGCCTATCTGGCGGCTTTGATCGACGACCTGCGCAGCGATGCCAGGCTTGCCGACGGACGCGAGCTGGTCAGCATCTTCATCGGCGGCGGCACCCCGAGTCTGATGTCTGGAGATTTCTATCGCCGATTGCTGGATACGGCGAGCCAGCTGGTGCCTTTCGCCTCGGATATCGAAATTACGCTGGAAGCCAACCCGGGGACGCTGGAGCGTGGCCGCTTTGCCGACTATCGCCGTGCCGGCATCAACCGGCTGTCGCTTGGCGTGCAGAGTTTTCACGACGAACAGCTCTCGGCGCTGGGTCGTATCCATGGCGGCGAGGACGCCGAGCGCGCCTTCGATGAGGCTCGCCGAGCCGGATTCGACAATCTCAATCTGGACTTGATGCATGGCTTGCCGGGGCAGACCCCGGAGCTCGCGCTTGCCGACCTGGAGAGGGCCATCACGCTGGCGCCGGAACACCTGTCCTGGTATCAGCTGACGCTGGAGCCCAATACCGAGTTTCATGCCAAGCCACCGCGGCTACCGGAAGAAGAGGTGCTGTGGGATATCCAGGACCTGGGCCACGAGCGTCTCGAGGCGGCAGGGTTTCAACGCTATGAGATCTCGGCCTACTCGAAGCCCGGGCGTCGGGCGCGTCACAACCTCAACTACTGGCGCTTCGGCGACTATCTGGGGATCGGCGCCGGTGCCCACGGCAAGATCAGCCAGCCGGGCGAGTCGGGCTTCCACATCGAGCGTCGCTGGAAGACTCGCCAGCCCGAGGCTTACCTGCGGCGACATCAGGACCCACGGGGTTTCGTGGCCGGTCACCGGCGGGTGAAGCCCGACGAGGTGGCGCTGGAATTCGCGATGAACGCACTGAGACTGGTCGACGGGGTATCGCTGGATACCTGGTGTGCACACACAGGACGCTCTGTGGCAGAGTTGTCGCCAAAGATCGACAAGGCGCGTGAAAAGGGACTTATTGTGCAAGACGCCGCCAGGGTTCAAGCTTCTGCGCAAGGTCTATTATTCTTGAACGACCTTTTGACCCTGTTCAGCGAAGACTGAAAGGGATGATGTACCACATGGAAGGAGACGTTGACGCCATGAGCAGCAAGACTCGACTGATCGCCCCGCTGGCAGCCGCCGTGATTCTGGCTGGCTGCTCCACAACGGATCCTTACACTGGCCAGACCGATCGCAACAACACCGGCATTGGCGCCGCTGTGGGTGCCGCCGTCGGTGCCGCTGCCGGTGCCATCAGTGGCGACGGCAGCACCAGCAAGCGTGACCGTGCCTTGATTGGCGCCGCTGCGGGCGCCGCCGTGGGCGGTGGCATCGGTGTCTATATGGATCGCCAGGAAGAACAGCTGCGTCAGAGCATGCAGGGTACCGGGATCGACGTGGAGCGCCAGGGTGACAACATCGTGCTCAACATGCCGAGTAGCGTGACCTTCGGCTTCGACTCCGCCGACCTGACCGGCGGCGCCACTAGCGCCCTCAACGACGTGGCCAACGTGCTGACCCAGTATCCGGAAACCCGCGTCAATATCGCCGGCCACACCGACTCTACCGGCGACGCCAGCTACAATCAGCGTCTGTCCGAGCGTCGTGCTCAGTCGGTGGGTAGCTACCTCCAGGGGCAGGGTGTCGCCTCCGGTCGTCTGTATGTGAGCGGCTACGGTGAAAACCAGCCGATCGCCAGCAACAACACCGAAGAAGGTCGTGCCCAGAACCGTCGCGTCGAGATTACCCTGACGCCGACCGGCCAGCAGGGGTAAGGCGACTCGGCTGCCTGTATGAGGGAGGCCCACCTCGATGGGGTTCTCTCGCTTGCGTCGATAGCCCGTAGCTGAAGTCGCGACGTTGCAGCGACTGCAACGGCAAGGCCCGCACCTCTCGACAGAGGCGCGGGCCTTTTCGATACCTGCCTTTCTCTTCATTCCTGCCCGGTCTCTCCAGGACCCGCTAGGGCTTGTCTGAAAAGTGCCTGCGCTCGGTAATACGGCGTTAAAAATCGGATCAAAATGCTCATTTACACCCCGTAAACTGCGCTTTCTCACCGATTTTTGCCTTGTCTAACCTTCGCTCGTCGACTTTTCGGACAGCGCCTAGATCTCTCCAGGACTCGCTAGATTTCTCCTGGTCTGGCCTGGTCTCGCCCAAGCCCTGCTGCTGCCTCAACCTTGGTCACAGCGATAACTGGCGATGGCTCCATGATGTTCAACGGCTCGGGTTCGTGGGGGTACAGCGTACCTACTCGGACAAAGCCCAATGTCTGTCATGAGTCCATACGTCTGCACGCAGACCCCTACTTGCTGTTATCGTAAAGCCATCGACTCGGCGAACGTTTTTCGCCCCACGACCAGGTCCTACCATCCATGCTTTCCTATCAGCACGTCTATCATGCCGGCAATTTCGCCGACGTTCATAAACACTTATGGCTTTACGCCACGATCGATCATCTATTACGTAAAAATAGCGCTATTACGTTTATAGACACTCACGCCGGGCGAGGAAGCTATCCGTTGGCGGCTGAAGAAACCGCGCGGCTCAAGGAGTACCAGACGGGCGTCAAGCGCTTGTGGGACAGCCGCACCGAGACGGGCAAGGCGGGGGCGCAGACCCCACTGCTGACGACCTGGCTTGAGGCGATCGACTCCGTTCAGCCGCGGCCACAGCAATTGACCCACTACCCGGGCTCGCCCTGGTGGCTGGGTCATCGGCTGCGTGATCAGGACCGATTGACCCTGTTCGAGTTGCACCCGGGTGAGCACGGTCACCTGGCCCGGCAGTCACTGGCAGGTGAAGGGCAGCAGGCGAATATTCGACGCGTGCATGGCGACGGCCTGGCCGGGCTCAGGTCACTGCTCCCGGTAAAGACACCGCGGCTGTGCGTGCTGGTCGACCCGAGTTTCGAGCGCAAGTCGGAGTACCAGGAGGTCGCCGAGACCATGATTCATGCCCTCGGCAAGGTCCGCCACGCGGTGCTGCTGTTGTGGTATCCACTGCTGCCCGCCGGGCGCCACCAGGAGCTGTTGGACAGGCTGAGAGCCAGCGGCGTGCGCAAACTATGGCGCAGCGAGGTGATCCTGCACCCCCCGGGTGGGGCGAGTCACGGCATGTACGGCAGCGGGATGCTGGTGGCCAACCCGCCCTGGGGTGTCAGCGACAGCATGCAGGCCGCCATCGCTGACTGGTTGCCGCTGCTCGGTGACGCAGCGCGCCACGAGCAGCGCTGGTGGGTCGAAGAGTAGCGCCTGGTCGTCGGTGATCTGGCCAGACGTCAATCGGGTCATGGTGCCTCGAACATCAAGCGAAAGCCCACCGGTGAGGTTCGGTCGATGGATGAGAGGCCGGCGATTTCCTGCAAGGCGGCGATGCCGTCCTCGAAGCCCAGCGATTCTGCGCTTAGCCATACCGGCTGATCCGATACCACCAGCCAGCGTGTGTCGGCGAGTCTTGCCACCAGTACCTGGGCCTCCTGCTCGGTCGACGCCGAGCCGAGACTGATATCGACCGGGATACTGGTCGCCAGGGTCTCGCCTACGCCAAGTGAATCGAAGCTGGAGGTATCGACCTGGGCCGAGATCGCGAAGCTGGCCGCGGCCAGCAGGTGCTCGAGCATCCGTTCGTCACGGATATCGATGCCCGTGTCCAGCGATTCTGTGGCCACCTCGATGGTGACCTTGCCGCTATCGTCGATACCGCCGGACAGACCGTCCAGGTGGTGGGTCTCACCTATGCTCTGGTTTTTCACCGAGCCGAACCACAGGCGTGAATCGTCACCGGACAGCTGCCAGTCCGCCAGGGCGGAAAGCGAGACGCTGCCTAGCGCCATTGCGACAACCAGGGGAAGAGCTTTCATGGGGACTCCTGTGGGCAAGGGGGCACTGCCCACAGTGTAGCGGGTATGACAGATGCCCTGGACGAACCCTCGGTCCGGCCGGCCGGGGGGCGGATGCCTGGCACCAGTGATGGCGGACGCCTCAGGCGCCCCATGTCGGCGCCAGGCGTGGCTTCGCCATCTCTGAAGGGGTGGCGAGGCGATCGCTGGCGCATGAACGTGGGTAAGTGCTCGCTATTGGTGGAGCGTCTGCTTTAAAGGCTTTTGTGCATTTTCAGGCATTCACTTGCCGATACAGAAGCTGCCGAAGATCTCACCCAACAGATCGTCGGCGCTGAACTCGCCGGTGATCTCCCCCAGCGCCTGCTGGGCATCACGCAGGTCCTCGGCCAGCAGCTCGCCCGCGCCATAGCCTTCGAGTTGTGCATGGCCGTTGTCGAGGGCCGCGCGAGCGCGGTCAAGGGCGTCCAGGTGACGACGCCGAGCCGAGAAGCGGCCTTCGGTGGTGGACTGAAAGCCCATGATCTCCTTGAGGTGAGACTTGAGGTTATCCACACCCTGACGTGATCTGGCGGAGAGCCGCAGCGTAGGAGGTGTTGTGGATAAATCGAGTCCCGGTGCTTCACCGCTCTGGTCCACCTTGTTGCGCACCAGGGTCAAGCGTGAGGCGTCCGGCAGGCGCTCGACGAATTCCGGCCAGATGGCCATGGGGTCGGTGGCCTCGGTGGTGGTGGCGTCCACCAGCAGCAGGACCCGGTCGGCCTTCTCGATTTCGCTCCAGGCGCGGGCCACGCCGATCTTTTCCACCGCGTCGGGGGTATCGCGCAGGCCGGCGGTGTCGATGATGTGCAGCGGCATGCCGTCCAGATGGATATGTTCTCGCAACACGTCCCGGGTGGTGCCCTCGATATCGGTGACGATGGCCGTGTCCTGTTCGGTCAGCGCATTGAGCAGGCTCGACTTGCCGGCATTGGGCCGTCCGGCGATGACCACGCTCATGCCCTCGCGCATCAGTGCGCCCTGGCCGGCACTGCGACGCACCTCGGCGAGCTCCGTCATGAGCGCGCCAAGCTTGGCCGCGACATGGCCATCGGCGAGGAAGTCGATCTCCTCCTCGGGGAAGTCGATGGCCGCCTCGACGTACATGCGCAGCTCGATCAGGCCCTGGACCAGCGACTGCACGCGGGTGGAGAACTCGCCCTGCAAGGAGCGCAAGGCATTTTCGGCGGCGCCACGGGAGCTGGCGTCGATCAGGTCGGCGATGGCCTCGGCCTGGGCCAGGTCGAGCTTGTCATTGAGAAAGGCGCGCTCGGAGAACTCGCCCGGGCGGGCCAGTCGCGCCCCCAGCGCCACACAGCGCTCGAGCAGCATGTCCATGATCACCGGGCCGCCGTGACCCTGAAGTTCCAGCACGTCTTCGCCGGTGAAGGAGTGTGGCCCTTCGAAAAACAGCGCGATGCCTTCATCGATTACCCCGTTATCGCCCCTGAACGGTCCGTAGAAGGCCTGGCGCGCGTCCGGTACCTGGCCCAGCATGGCGCTGGCAATCGCGCCACAGGCAGGCCCCGAGACGCGTATGATGCCGACGCCGCCCCGACCCGGCGGCGTGGCGAGGGCGCAGATGCTGTCCTGGGTGTAGAGAGGCGTGGTCATGGTCAGACTCCTTGATGATCGGGCGTATTGTCAGGCGCAGCGCCTGGCTTTGCCAGTCCGGCTGGTGTGGCCAACGGCTGTTGCCAGAGGTGCGGGCCCTGAAACGCCAGACCCCCGCCGAAGCGGGGGTCTGGAAGCGTCATGCATGAGGACTTACTTGGTGTTCATGCCCTTGCCGACGCTGGGGTCTTCCTCGATCTTGCGGGTGATCACGTACTGCTGAATGATCGAGATGCAGTTGTTGCACACCCAGTAGATGACCAGACCGGCCGGGAACCACAGGAAGAAGAAGGTGAAGACGATCGGCAGCATCTTCATGATCTTCGCCTGCATCGGGTCCGGAGGCGTCGGGTTGAGCATCTGCTGAACGAACATGGAGGCGCCCATCAGGATCGGCAGGACGAAGTAGGGGTCCTTCACCGACAGGTCCTGGATCCACAGCATGAAGGGCGCGTGACGCAGTTCCACGGACTCCAGCAGCATCCAGTACAGCGCGATGAATACCGGCATCTGTATCAGGATCGGCAGACAGCCGCCCAGCGGATTGATCTTTTCCTTCTGGTAGAACTTCATCATCTCCTGGGACATCTTCTGGCGGTCGTCGCCGAAGCGTTCCTTGAGACGCTGCATTTCCGGGCCCAGCTTGCGCATGCGTGCCATGGACTTGTAGGCCTTGGCAGACAGCGGCCACAGTGCAGCCTTGACCATGATGGTCAGGATGACGATGGACCAGCCCCAGTTGCCGATCAGATCGTGGATGTGATCGAGCAGCCAGAACAGCGGATTGGCGATGAACCACAGCCAGCCGAAGTCGACGGTCAGCTCCAGGTTCGGTGCCACGGCCTCAAGCCGCTCCTGCACCTTGGGGCCCATGTAGAGGGTGGCACCCAGGGTGGCGTCGGCTCCCGGCGCCAGGGTCTGGGCCTGGCCGGCGAAGGCGGCAACGTTGCGGTCCTGACTGTCGGTGGCGGCGTAGAACAGGTTGTCCTGCTGCTGCGGCGGTACCCAGGCGGAGGTGAAGTAGTGCTGGATGATCGCGACCCAGCCGCCCTCGACCTCGCGGTTCTGGAAGTTGCCTGCCTGGATGTCCTCGAAGTCGATCTTCTCGTAGCGGTTCTCCGGTGAGGAGTACGCCGCGCCGAGGAAGGAGCGCATGCCCATCTTGGGGCCAGTGGACGGATCCGGGTTGTTGTCGCGGGCCAGTTGGCCGATGAAGCGTGCGCTGACCGGCTCCTCGCCAGCGTTGGCAAGCAGGTAGCTGACGTCGACTGCGTAGTCGTCACGACTGAAGGTGAAACGCTTGACGATGTCGACGCCATTGACGGTGGCGGTCATATCTACCTGCAGGCTGTCCTGGCCGTCGGCCAGGCGGTACTCGGTCTTCTCGGGCGAGAAGGCGATACGACCGCTGTTGCCGTCAAGCTGCAGTCCAGAGCGAGCGACGTAGCTCAGAGTGCTGTTATTGGACAGCAGCACGTAGGGCCGATCCCCATCCTGGCTCATCAGATGCTGGGGGAGGGCGGCGTAGACGATGTCGCCACCCTGGGGGTCGATACGCACGTCGAGGACGTCGGTGATGACCGCAATGAGATCTCGACTGTTGGCAGCGGGCTCGCTGCTGCCGGGCAGCTCGCTGCCGACATCATTGGCCGAGCTGGGTGCCGCCAGGCCTTCCGACGTGGAGGCGTCGGCACCGTTTGAGGTCGCGTTGCTGGTGATCGCCGGAGCATCCGGGGTGCTGGGCGGCTGACCGTAGTCCTGGTTCCACTGCACCATGATCAGGTAGGCGAGCACCGCCAGGGGGATCAGCAGGAGTAGTCGTTTTACGTCCATGAAGGGTCTGCCCGAAGGGAAGTGAACATGCCGATGGCGCCACGCGAGACGCCTACATGAGATACACGAAAGCCTGCCGGAGGCAGGCCAGTATTCGTACGGAAACGTTCCGCGTCGCGAGAGGTGATGTCAAGGGGCCGGAAGAGGGACTCGTTCATGCTCGGACGAAGTGTGTTCGGCATTGAAGAGCCTCTTGCTGCTAGTTACGGCTTTGCTTCGGCTGTGACCGAGTGTCACCCCGGGTGTCACTCGCGTGGCGAGGTGTCGTCGATGTCCGCGAGGGACGAGTCGACTTCTCGGCCTCGCGCTCGAGACGACGCCACATGCCGAACAGCTGGCGCAGCACGGTGTCGTTGTCGACCTCGTTGACGCCACGCCTGGCCAGCAAGACGATATCCACGGCGGGAAGTCGATGCTGTGCATGCCGAACGGACTCACGAGCCAGTCGTTTCAGTCGATTGCGATCGACGGCCCGGCGTACGTTCTTCTTGCTGAAGACCAGGCCCAGGCGAGGGTGTCCCAAGTCATTGGGAATCGCCAACGCCATCAGGCCCTTGCCGTGAACCTTGTAGACCGCCCCATCGAACACCTGGCGGTAGTCCCCGGCAGTCAGCAAGCGGCATTGCCGGGGAAAGGTCAGACAGGCCACGAAGGACCTGCGCTTAGGCGCTCAGGCGCTTGCGGCCCTTGGCACGGCGACGTGCCAGAACGGCGCGGCCGTTTTTGGTGGCCATGCGAGCACGGAAGCCGTGCGCGCGCTTGCGCTTGAGAACGCTCGGTTGAAATGTGCGCTTCATAACTCGTTAATCCCACAGTGGTTTTTTGGAACGGATAGACATCCAGAGGCTCCCGGAATCCGCTCGGGCCCCCGGGGGTATTCGGCTCAAGACCGGATATTTTAGTGATTTCAAGCCCTGGGTGCAATCTTTTCGCGGGCCAGAAAGCAGGTTTCAGGGTGTTCGCCCCTGCCAGTCCGGACCAGACGGCTGGGGATAACTCTTGCTCGAGCCGAACCGGCGGGTGAACAAGCCACCTAGGACCGGCCTCGCGACATGACCCACTGCCTACATAACAATAAAGAGAAGTTCTTGACTGATGTTGTTATTACTACTGGGGATAGTATTTGTGGATAAGCGTGTTCTCGTATGAAATTTCAACATGTTGCGTTGCATATAAAAGTGTGGAGAAAACGTTGAGACCGCGGGGAGGAGCGGTGTGGTTCCGGTGGATCAATGATGAGATTGTCCACAGGGGCTAGTTCGCCAGCAAGTTGTTCAAGCACAACTCCGAATGGCGTACAAGGGTTTTCCACAGCTAGGTTTCGGTGCCGTTCTCGTGTGGATAACTCGTGGTGACAAGGCTACAATGTGCGGTCGTTCTTCAACCAAGGTAGCTCGCGTGTCGCTCGCTCTCTGGCAACAGTGTCTACAAACCCTTCAGGATGAACTGAGCTCGCAGCAGTTCAACACCTGGATTCGCCCTCTGCAGGCGGAAGAAGGGGAGTCCAATCAGCTCAGGCTGCTGGCACCCAACCGCTTTGTGCGCGATTGGGTCAGTGACAAGTACGCCAAGCGTATCAGTGAACTGATGCGGGAGTTGGCGCCGGCCAAGCCGCCCAAGGTGATGCTGACGGTGGGCAGTCGTCGCGCTGCGCCGGCCCCACCCCAGACTCGCGAACTCGGCGATCCTGTCTCCGCCGCTCCGGCCCGCTCGGCGGCCGTGCACACCAGCTCCCGCGGCGATGTGGGGGATGAGCGCGAGGTCGACCGCCTGCGCGACGAAGGCGGTGAGGCGCCGGTCACGCGTCCACCTGGCGGTGAACGTCAGGTCCAGGTCGAGGGCAGTCTCAAGCACTCCAGTGGCCTGAATCCCAACTTCACCTTCGAGACGTTTGTCGAGGGCAAGTCCAACCAGCTTGCCAGGGCGGCATCCCGCCAGGTGTCGGAGAACCCAGGGGGAGCCTACAACCCGCTGTTTCTGTATGGTGGCGTCGGCCTCGGTAAGACCCACCTGATGCATGCGGTGGGCAATGCCCTGGCGGGGCGTCGCGAGAACGCTCGGGTGGTGTATCTTCACTCGGAGCGCTTCGTCGCCGATATGGTCAAGGCCCTTCAGCTCAACGCCATCAATGACTTCAAGCGCTTCTATCGCAGCGTCGACGCGCTGTTGATCGATGACATCCAGTTCTTCGCCGGCAAGGAGCGCTCCCAGGAGGAGTTCTTCCATACCTTCAATGCCTTGCTTGAGGGTGGCCAGCAGATGATCCTGACCTCGGATCGCTACCCGAAGGAAATCAGCGGCGTCGAGGAGCGCCTCAAGTCCCGTTTTGGCTGGGGGCTGACGGTGGCGATAGAGCCGCCTGAGCTCGAGACTCGGGTGGCGATCCTGATGAAGAAGGCCGACCAGGCCAAGGTGGATCTACCCCATGATGCGGCTTTCTTCATTGCCCAGAAGATTCGCTCCAACGTGCGTGAACTGGAAGGGGCGCTGAAGAAGGTCATCGCCGATTCCCACTTCATGGGCAAGTCGATCACCCAGGACTTCATCCGCGAATCGCTCAAGGATCTGCTCGCTCTGCAGGACAAGCAGGTAGGCGTGGACAACATCCAGCGTACCGTGGCGGAGTACTACAAGATCAAGCTGGCGGACCTGCTGTCCAAGCGGCGTTCACGCTCCGTGGCGCGCCCGCGACAGGTCGCCATGGCCCTGGCCAAGGAACTGACCAATCACAGTCTTCCGGAAATCGGCGACGCCTTCGGCGGCCGAGACCACACCACCGTGCTACATGCCTGTCGCAAGGTGCAGGCGCTGCAGGAAGAAAGCGCCGATATTCGTGAAGACTACAAGAATCTGTTGCGGCTTTTGACCAGTTAACGTCTCTACGTCATCAACCGCGTGACCGTCTCACTCTCCCGGACAAGAAGTGGAGCCGACATGAAATTTTCCATCTCCCGCGAAGCGCTGCTGCGCCCGCTGACGCTGGTGGCCGGTGTGGTCGAGCGCCGTCAGACGTTACCGGTGCTCTCCAACGTGCTGATCCAGGTCGAACAGGACGAGGTCGCCTTGACCGGCACCGACCTGGAAGTCGAACTGGTCGGCCGCACCGTGGCCAGCCAGGTGGATGAGCCTGGCGCCATCACGGTGCCCGCGCGCAAGCTGATGGACATCTGCAAGTCCTTGCCAGACCAGTCCGAGCTGGAGCTGTCCATCGAGGACGGGCGGGCTGTGCTGCGCAGTGGCCGTTCACGCTTTACCCTGTCCACGCTTCCGGTCGCCGAGTTTCCGAATATTGAAGATGGTCAGAGCAGTGTCGAACTGGCGTTGCCGCGGGGGACCCTCAAGCAGCTGATCGACGCCACCTCGTTCGCCATGGCGCAGCAGGACGTTCGCTACTATCTGAATGGTCTGCTGCTGGAGTTCGCCCCGAACCTGGTCCGCACCGTGGCTACCGACGGCCACCGCCTGGCGGTCAGCTCTCGCCCCGTGGAGATCAACATTGAGTCGGCCCAGAAGCTGATCGTTCCGCGCAAGGGTGTACTCGAACTGGTGCGACTGCTCGACGATTCTGAAGAGCCTGTCAGCCTGACCCTGGGCTCTACCCATATCCGTGCTCACACCGGGGACTTCACCTTCACCTCCAAGCTGGTGGACGGCAAGTTCCCGGACTACGAGCGGGTCGTGCCCAAGGGCGGCGACAAGGTCTTCATCGCCGAACGTTCGGAGTTGCGTCAGGTGCTGTCGCGTACCGCCATCCTCTCCAACGAGAAGTACCGTGGGGTGCGGCTGAATCTGGAAGAGGGCAACCTGAGGGTGATGGCCAACAACCCGGAGCAGGAAGAGGCCGAGGAAAACATCGCCATCGAATACAGCGGGCCGGCCATGGAGATCGGCTTCAACGTCGGCTATCTGATCGACGTGCTCAACGCCGTGGGTGAGGATCGCGTGCAGATGACGCTGGGCGATCCCAACAGCAGTGCGCTGATGGAAGAACCCGGTGGCGGCGATGCCCTCTATGTCGTGATGCCGATGCGCCTGTGACGGTATTCGTTGCCAGCAAGGCCTTTCCATGGCGCTAGACCGCTTGATGTTTCAAGGCCTGCGAAACTTGCAGGCCTTTGATATTTCACCATCTTCCGGGATCAACCTGATCACTGGAAGCAACGGCAGCGGCAAGACCAGCCTGCTCGAAGGTATCCACCTGCTGGGCATGGGGCGGTCCTTTCGGGCGCGTCGGCTGTCCCAGGTGCTCCACCACGATGCTGACGCCCTTGTCCTGCATGGCCGCCTTGCCGGTGATCCCCCTGTATCGATCGGCTTGCGCCGCCTGCGTCAGGAGCGCGAATTGACGCTGCGCATTGGCGGTGAACGACTCGACAGGGTGTCTCGTCTGGTGGAGACCCTGCCCCTGCAGTTGATCAACCCCGACGCCTTCCGCCTGCTGGAGGGATCTCCCGCCGGCAGGAGGGAGTTCCTGGATTGGGGAGTGTTTCACGTGAAACATGACTTTCTGCAGGCCTGGCAGCGTTTCCGTCGCGCCCTGAAACATCGGAATGCCCTGCTCAGGCATGGTAGAATGGAGCCTCAATCCCTGTCAGTGTGGGAGCATGAGCTGGCGCTTTCGGGCGAGCGCATGGACATCCTGCGCAGGGAATGGATCGATACCTTTATTCCGGTATTCGAGGAAACGCTGGAAGGGCTGATTTCACTGCCATCGCTGACGCTGCGCTATAGCCGTGGCTGGGATCGACAGCGAGATCTGGCCGAGGTGCTCGAGCAGGGACGCGACACCGATCGTCAGATGGGATTTACCCAGCAGGGGCCCCAGCGAGCGGATCTGGCGATTCGACTCGGCAAACGACCAGCGGTCGAAGTGCTTTCACGAGGACAACAGAAACTCGTCGTGAGCGCACTGAAGCTTGCCCAGGGACGGTTACTCGAGAAGATGACAGGCAGGACCTGTCTCTACTTGATCGACGATCTGCCCGCCGAACTGGACCAGAACCACCGAAGGATCTTTTGCCAGTGGCTGGAGCGGATGCGCTGCCAGGCCTTCATCACCAGCGTGGATCACGAGGTACTGGCCGACCTGTGGCAACCCGATACGCCGATGGCAATGTTTCACGTGAAACAAGACGCTGACGGCTTCGGCCAGCTGCAGGCCATAGACAGACAGACTTCACGACGGAGTGGTCAATGAGCGAACATGCTTACGACTCATCGAGCATCAAGGTACTGAAAGGCCTGGATGCCGTACGCAAGCGGCCCGGGATGTACATCGGCGATACCGATGATGGTACCGGCCTGCATCACATGGTGTTCGAGCTGGTGGACAACTCCATCGACGAAGCGCTGGCCGGCCACTGTAGCGAGATCAGGGTGATCATCCATCCGGATGAGTCGATCACCGTCAGTGACAATGGCCGTGGCATTCCGACCGATATTCATGAAGAGGAAGGCGTATCGGCGGCCGAAGTGATCATGACGGTGTTGCACGCGGGCGGTAAGTTCGATGACAACTCCTACAAGGTATCTGGCGGCCTGCACGGCGTCGGTGTCTCGGTGGTCAATGCGCTGTCTGAAGAGCTCAAGCTGACCATCTGGCGTGCCGGCAAGGTCCACGAGCAGATCTATCGTCACGGTGTCCCCGAGTCGCCGCTGGCTGTGGTGGGGCAGACCGAGCAGACCGGTTCGCGGGTGCACTTCCGTCCGTCTCCCGAGACCTTCGCCAATATCGAGTTTCACTACGATATTCTGGCCAAGCGTCTGCGTGAGCTGTCGTTTCTGAATTCTGGTGTGGCTATCCGCCTGCTGGACGAGCGTAGCGGCAAGGAAGAGCTGTTTCACTATGAAGGTGGCCTGAAGGCCTTCGTCGACCACCTCAACACCAACAAGACCGTTCTCAACCCCGTCTTCCACTTCAATGTGGAGCGGGAAGATGGCGTGGCGGTCGAGGTGGCGATGCAGTGGAACGATACCTTCGCCGAGAACATCTTCTGCTACACCAACAACATCCCTCAGCGGGATGGCGGTACCCACCTGGCCGGTTTCCGCGCTTCACTGACTCGTACGCTCAATCATTATATTGAAGCGGAAGGGTTGCTGAAGAAGACCAAGGTGAACACCTCCGGTGACGACGCCCGTGAGGGCCTGACCGCGATCATCTCGGTCAAGGTGCCGGACCCGAAGTTTTCCTCCCAGACCAAGGACAAGCTGGTCTCTTCCGAGGTAAAAACTGCGGTAGAACAGGAGCTTGGGCGGTCTTTCTCGGAGTATCTGGTAGAGAAGCCCAACGAAGCCAAGGCCATCGTCAACAAGATGCTGGACGCTGCCAGGGCCCGCGAGGCGGCGCGCAAGGCGCGCGATATGACCCGCCGCAAGGGCGCCCTGGACATCGCAGGGCTGCCCGGCAAACTGGCCGACTGTCAGGAAAAGGACCCCGGTCTGTCCGAACTCTACCTGGTCGAGGGTGACTCGGCCGGGGGTAGTGCCAAGCAGGGGCGTGATCGGCGTACCCAGGCTATCCTGCCGCTCAAGGGCAAGATACTCAACGTCGAGAAGGCACGCTTCGACAAGATGCTGTCGTCTGCGGAAGTCGGGACGCTCATCACTGCCCTGGGCTGTGGCATTGGCCGTGAGGAGTTCAATCCGGACAAGCTGCGCTATCACTCGATCATCATAATGACCGATGCGGACGTGGACGGTTCGCATATTCGGACCCTGCTGCTGACGTTCTTCTTCCGTCAGATGGCGGAGTTGATCGAACGCGGGCATGTGTTTATCGCCCAGCCGCCGCTGTACAAGATCAAGCGTGGCAAGCAGGAGCTCTACCTCAAGGACGAGCAGGCGATGATCGACTACCTGACCACCACCGCCCTGGACGGGGCGCGGTTGTGCGTCAGTGAAGATGCGCCTGGAATCAGCGGGGCTCAGCTCGAGACTCTGGTGAACCAGTACCGTGATGTGATGAAGCGCATCGATCGTCTGTCGCGGGTCTATCCCAGCGAGGTGCTGCGCAAGATCGTCCATGCGGCACATCTTGACGGCGAAAACAGCCTCCGTGATCGCGGCACCATGCAGAACTGGATCGAGTTCCTGCAGAAGGAAATGGACGATCTGGTGGCCTACGAGGGTGGACCGCGTTACACCTTCTCGTTGCAGGAAGACAATGAACGCGGGTTCTTCCTGCCGGCGGTAACCTTGATTGCCCATGGCGTGACCACCGACTACGTCTGGGGCCTGGACTTCTTCACCAGCGCCGACTATCGCGCCATCGCTGGCCTCGGTGAGACACTGGATGGGCTGCTGGAAGAGAGCGCCTATATCGCCCGTGGTGAGCGCAAGAAGCCGGTCAAGACCTTCTATGAGGCGCTGGATTGGCTGATGAACGAGGCACAGCGTGGTCTGTCGATCCAGCGCTACAAGGGCCTGGGCGAGATGAACCCGGAGCAGTTGTGGGAAACCACCATGGATCCCAATACGCGGCGTATGCTGCGGGTTTCCATCGAAGATGCCGTTGCCGCCGACATGATGTTCAACACCCTGATGGGTGATGAAGTCGAACCGCGTCGTGACTTTATCGAGCGCAACGCTCTGGTGGCCAATCTGGACATCTAGTGCAGCAGGAAGTCCCAGGCCCATGGCCTCGATGTTTCACGTGAAACATCACGCGACAAAACCCCGATCTTCAGGATCGGGGTTTTTTCTTTTTTAGTATCAGTAGTTTGCCAGCGGCCGGATGGTTGGATGGCTGGGTGGCTGGTTTCTTGAAAGGCCCGCTATGAGAGGGCGGGGTGCACCAGGCTTCTATTGCCATCCGGCGAGGGTGTATCGCGAATGAGCAGATACACATCTGACCGCACGCCATGGGCTGTGGTCGTCCGATTCTGCTGGCGAACGCGGTGAGTGGGTGGTGAGTGGGCGCGGTGTGTCGGCAATGGAAGTCAGTGGACGTAGCTGGATGTCAGTAGAGGAAAGACGAAGGCGCGGTGTCACCATGGCGATCGTATGGTGGGCAGGAGCTTGAGGACATCGCGGCGCTGCCTGCACGTTTCACGTGAAACATCTGGCGATATAAGGTCAGCTGCTCAAGCCAGGACTCACGCCTCTTTGATATCAAATGTCTGGTCGATATCAGCATTCGTGCCGAGTACGGGGAGTACCCGAGCTTCAGGCAGATACTCGGAGGAAGGTATCTGGCTTGCGTGCTGACATGTGAAGTGGTCGAAAAGGCGGCGTATCGATACTCCTGGCGTCATCTCAAAGAAGGGGATGGAAGGAGGGAATCAGAAAGGGAGGAATGGAGGTGTTGTTGGAAGGAGCTGTTGGTACGGGGGGGGAAGGGATGGTGGGAAGGGGGAGCAGACGAGAGCGTACGGCAAGCCATAATCGAGCTGCGTCCGTGGCCTCGCTCCTCCGCAACGTTTCACGTGAAACATCACGGCATCAGGCCTGAGATTCCAAGGCTGGGACCGTGTCTGGCTATCCGCATCTTGCGATCCGCGTCTTGCCATCTGTGTCTTGCTGCCTGGATCTTGTTACCTGCGTCTTGTTATCCACGTCAGGTGTTCCGCCTCCTGCTATTTGGACTCGAGGAGTCTCACGCTTCAGACTGGATGCCTTGGTTGTCGCGGTATATGGAACGTGCGGGAACCTGTCCGGGGGGCTCTGTGATACTGAAGGGGGCTCTATACATTGCACTCGTAGTCATCACGAAAAGGCCGATAATTGAGCACCATGAGACCTCCCCCGGCGGGTAAGTCGCAAGAGTTTTCCCGCGCGCTAAGCTATTGTTTGGACGTTGATATACGAAGAATGCGAGCCGCCATGTTTCACGTGAAACATGGGGCTCGGCAGTTGCAGATAGACGAAGGGAGATCCACGTCAGCGCCCAGGCTTGGAGGCTCGCCGAGGGGTGGCGAGG
>NZ_JASHIT010000038.1:0-54041 GCF_030733595.1 Halomonas sp. MMSF_3323
CAGATCCACGAACTCTTGCCGCAGCACTGGAAGCCGGCAGACTGATCACTGAAAGAGGGTGATGCCCGGGCGCTTACCGTCGAGCGCCTGATGCGTCGGATGGGGCTGCGAGGCGTGGTGAGAGGCAAACCGGTCCGTACGACCGTGCCAGATCCCAACAAGGCCTCTGGCGGATCTGGTGCGCCGGCAGTTTCAGCCGGCTCAGCCGAATGCGCTGTGGGTGTCGGACTTTACCTATGTCGCCACCTGGCAGGGGGTCGTCTATGTCGCCTTCGTCATCGATGCCTTTGCCCGCCGGATCATCTGCTGGCGAGTGTCCCGCTCACCCCGCACCGACATGGTGCTCGATGCGCTGGAGCAGGCACTTCATGAGCGGCCTCAGCGACCTGGCAGCGACTTGATCCACCATAGCGATAGGGCCGTTCAACTTAGGTTCAAGGGGTCGTCGCAACACTGGCTTATGATGCCAAGGATAATAGTTCTTTGAGAGCTTCAGCAGGTGTTTTCCAGTCCAGTGTTTTTCGGGGTCTGCTGTTGAGGGTATTCGCAACAGCGTCAAGCTCATGCTCGGAATACCTGCTGATGTCGGTCCCCTTAGGGAAGTATTGGCGCAGCAGACCATTAGTGTTCTCGTTGGTCCCACGCTGCCAGGGACTGTGGGGGTCACAGAAGTAGATCGCCAGGCCAGTATCAATCCGTAGCTGCGCATGTTGAGCCAGTTCCGCGCCTTGGTCCCAGGTCAGCGATCTGCGCAGTTGTTCGGGCAGCATCGCGATCTTGGTGGCAATGGCATCGGGAACAGCCTCGGCCCCGTGACCGGCCAATGCTGGCCCGTTCTTGGTTCTGGCACCGGATCCATGATCAGGCATGGGCGGCAAGTGCAGCAGCAACGTGAACCGGGTCGAGCGTTCAACGAGGGTGCCGATCGCCGAGCTGTTCAGTCCGATGATCAGGTCGCCCTCCCAGTGGCCGGGGACGGCACGGTCGGCAACCTCCGCCGGGCGCTGGCTGATCATGACCTCGGGTGAGATAAAGTGTTTGCCTCGTTGCCGACTCCTCGCACGAGGCACTCGCAACGCCCGGCCAGTTCGCAGGCACGCGGACAGCTCACGACGCAGTGCGCCTCTGCCTTGAATGTAGAGGGCTTGATAGATCGCCTCGTGAGAGATCCTCATCGTCTCATCATCCGGAAAGTCGACGTGCAATCGCCGGCTGATCTGCTCGGGGCTCCAACTGGTTCCCCATCGTCGATCGGCTCGGCGACCATGTCGCCGCCCCCTCCAGGGGACATTGGGGCCGGGAATGTGCCTACCCTCAGCATCGGTCACCACTCCGGCGAGGCGTGATTGCATGTACGCCTGAAGCCGGTCGCTCTTGACGAGCTTGGCAACCTTGGGCCGTTTGGCGGCCCGCTCCGCTTTCCACTGCGCGACCGTGGCCCGATAGTCCAGCATCCACCCCCGGTGGCAGCATTACGGCGCAACTCGCGCGAGACAGTCGAGGGCGACCGCCCCAGACAGCGAGCGATCTCGCGAACCCCATGCCCCTGGGCCCGCAACAGCGCCAGTTCCTCGCGCTCTGCGAACGACAAATAACGCCCTGAGTGCGGCGCCAAGTTGGCCGGTGCCATTCCTCCCGCTTCGAGGAACCACCGCGGTCCCACCGGCTGCGATACACCACACGCCAACGCTGCGTCCTCACTCGATAGTTCCTCTGCAATGCGCTTCCAGAACGCGCGCTTCGCATCCCGCTGGTTGACGCCCGGTCGGCCAGGCGAACGCATCGGTGCTCGCCCCGTCTGTTCAGCGCCCCAGCCGCGTGATCGTCCCATCCAACACCTCCAAAATCGAGATGTTGCGACGACCGGTTGAATCCGCCCAATATGTCTCGATTCGATACACAGAGCGCTTGGAGGACGCCGTTATCGCACCGTCTGTTGGGAGTGTCGGCGACTCATATGACAACGCGCTGGCCGAGACAGTAATCGGTTTATTCAAGACGGAGGTGATCCGCCGAAGCGGGCCATGGCGGCACTTGGAGGCCGTTGAGTTCGCCACCCTGGAGTGGGTCGACTGGTTCAACCATCGACGGCTCCTGGAGCCGATCGGCAACATGCCGCCGGCCGAGCGAGAAGCGCTGTATTATGAGCAACAGGGTCAGGCCAAGAAGGTGGCCTGACTCAAACCAACGGGTCTTCGAGAAAACCGGTACGGTTCACCGTTGTATGCGCGCAGTTTTTCCGACAGGACCTAAATACGCATGTGAATAAGGCGGATACTTAAGCTTTTAAGCCTAAAAGATAGCCAATAGGGTATTTTTAGGTATCAATTTATCTATTTGATCATATCTTAAAGCTCGTCCATTACTAGGTGAATCAGGTAAGCGAGGAGAATGGTATGCAGCGTGTCTGTGAATCCGAACGCATGCTGATCGATGGAGAACTGGTCGAGAGTGTCAGCGGCCAATGGCTTATGTCCGTCGATCCGGCGACTGAGGAGCCCATCGGTCGGGTGCCCGCGGCGACGTCGGAAGACGTCGATCTCGCTGTCCGGGCCGCCGAGCGCGCCTGGCCAGCATGGGCAGGCTTGACGCCGATGGCACGTGCCGACGCCATGCATCGGTTTGCTGATGCCATCGCCGAGCGAGCCGACGAGATCCTACGTATCGAAGTCAGTGACACCGGCAATACAATCCGCCCCATGCGGCAAATCGATGTTCCAACCGCTGTGGAAAGTTTGCGCTATTATGCCGGCCTGGCACCGGATTTGCGCGGCGACAGCATTCCGGCAACCTCTGGGAATCTCCACTTCACAGTCCACGAACCGTATGGGGTGGTCGTCCGGATCGCTCCGTTCAATCATCCGGTGATGTTTGCAGTAGCCCGCACTGCCGCGGCGCTCGCTGCCGGCAATGCAGTGATCGTCAAGCCGCCCGAGACATCTCCGCTGTCCGCCACTGTTCTGGCCGAGATCGCCCGCGATACCCTACCGCCCGGTGTCTTCAACATCGTGACTGGCGAGGGGCCTGAAGTGGGCAACGCACTCGTTCGTCACCCGACCGTCAAGCGTATCGCCTTCATCGGCTCCCCCGAGACGGGGCGTGCCATACAGCGATCAGCGGCCGAATCCGGGGTCAAGCACGTGAGCCTGGAACTGGGCGGTAAGAACCCCATGATCGTATTCCCCGACTGTGATCCCGAGCGGATCGCCGATGCCGCCGTCTTCGGTATGAATTTCTCCTGGCAGGGGCAATCCTGCGGCTCGTTGAGCCGGTTGCTGTTGCACGAGGACATTCATGACCGTGTGCTCGATGCGGTCGTCGAACGCGTCGCCGCGTTGCGTCTGGGTGACCCATTGAGTGAGTCGACGGATGTCGGGCCAGTCAATTCGGCGGGGCATCGACAGCGCATCCTGTCGCATTGTGCCAACGCCGACAACGATGGCGCCCGACGGCTGACGGGGGGCGGGCTGCCCGACGAGGAGTTGTTCCGAAAGGGGTACTGGGTGGCGCCTACGGTCTACGCAGGAGTCACGCCTGACATGCGGCTCTGGCAGCAGGAAGTGTTTGGTCCAGTAATGGCGATAGCGAGCTGGCGCGACTTCGACGAGGCCGTCGCCATGGCCAATGCCACCGAGTACGGCCTGACCGCCGCCGTCTGGACGCACGACATCGATGCGGCTCTCAAGATGGCGCAGCGCGTTCGCTCGGGACACATCTGGATCAATGGATCGAGCATGCACTTCCTGGGCGTGCCGTTCGGTGGCATGAAGTCCAGCGGGGTGGGCCGCGAGGAAGGTCGCGAAGAACTGTTCAGCTACACCGAAACCAAGACAATCAACATTATGCTTTCATGAAGAAGTCAGAGGAAATCATGCATCACGCAATTAGCGACAACGCTACCTGCTGGGGGTCGGATGCTATCGCCGAAACCCTCCAAGCACTTGATCTTAACTACATTGCCATCAATCCCGGTGCCAGTTACCGTGGACTGCACGATAGCCTGGTCAACATGACACACGACGATCCACGGCTTTTGCTGTGCGTGCACGAGGAATCGGCTGTCGCCATTGCGCACGGCTACGCCAAGATCACCGGTCGGGCCATGGGGGTCGCGCTGCATGCCAATGTTGGCCTCATGCACGGCACGATGGCTATCTATAACGCTTGGTGCGATCGCGTGCCGATGGTGGTGCTGGGGGCTACCGGGCCGGTTGACGCCAGTCGCAGGCGTTCCTGGATCGACTGGATTCATACTTCCCAGGATCAGGGCGCCTTGATTCGTGATTTCGTGAAATGGGACGACCAGCCCGGCGGCCTGTCAGCGACCCTGCACTCACTGATCGAGGCCACGGCCAGGGCGAACACCGCGCCGTGCGGCCCCACTTACGTGAATATCGATACCTCGATCCAGGAAGCGCCGCTGGAGACAGCCACACCCGACCTCGACATTGCCCGTCGCGGTGCGCCGATGTCGGGGGCGCCGGCGCCGTCCCTTATGAGTGAAGCGCTCCAGTTGCTGACCGAGGCCCGCCGCGTCGTCTTCTTGATGGGGCGTCTGTCACGCAGCGACGTGGACTGGCAGCGACGCATCGCCCTGGTCGAGCGACTGGGCGCTGTCGTGGTCACCGATTTCAAGACCGGCGCCACCTTCCCCAGTTCTCATCGCGCCAATGTCGGGCGGGCAGGTTACTTCCCCGATACCGAGGCAAAAGCTGCGATCGCCGATGCCGACGTGATCGTGAACCTCGATTGGATCGATTTCGGTGGCACGCTACGTGCCGTGTTCGGCGATGGGCCAGTGCCGGCGAAGATCATCTCTGCCACGCTAGATCAGCACAGTAGCCGAGGGTGGGTGAAGGACGGTGGTGCCCCCGCCCCGGCCGATATTAGCTTTCTCAACGCACCGGATCAGGTCGTCGCGGCCGTGCACGAGGCCCTCGGCAACCCGCCATCGGATCCCCTGCCCGCGTGTCCGGAACCCGCTCGGGTGACGGAAGAGCCGATGACACCGCAGGACATCGCGGCATTGCTGCGCGATGGGATCGGCAATCGACCCAGTTGCTTGATCCGTGCGCCGCTCAGCTGGACCGGCGAGGACTGGCCGGTCGATCACCCACTGGGCACGCTGGGCTATGACGGTGGTGGCGGGGTTGGCTCGGGGCCGGGTATGGCCGTAGGTGCCGCACTTGCATTACGCGATGCCGAGTCCCCGTTGCTCCCCTTGGCGGTACTAGGCGATGGCGACTTTCTGATGAGTGCCTCGGCCTTGTGGACGGCAGTCAACCAGAAAGTGCCTCTGCTGGTCGTGATCATCAACAATCGCTCCTTCTATAACGACGAGGTACATCAAGAGGCGATCGCTAAGGCCAGAGGGCGCCCGGTGGAGAACAAGCGGGTCGGAATCGTCATGGATGAGCCCGATATTGACATCAGTGCCATTGCTCAAGGATTCGGTGTAACCAGTTACGGTTTGTTGCGTTCGCCCGAGACGGTTCGGTCGGCGTTGACCGATGCTATCGGCGTGGTCAGAGATGGCGGCGTGGCGCTACTGGAAATCGAAGCGGCCAAGGGATATGCACCCTCCATGGTCCAATCAATGCGCTAGCTGTTCTGCTCGCGAAGCGAGCGGGTAATCTCCTCGATCATCGTGCTCTGAAACCGGTTAAGGTTCTTGTTCTTGCGACGTATTAGATAAAGCGGAACCCGTAGGTCCATGCCTGGTGTATCGATACGCCGCAGGCTGCCTGATACCAGTTCGTCATGAATCGAGGAGTGGAAGAGGAAGGCAACGCCTACGCCAGTGCGGACCGCTCGCTTGATAGCCTCGGGATGGCCGAATTCCATCAGAATACGACGACGGGACACTCCATACTCCATCAGCAAGTATTCTTCGATATCACGTCGAGGTGTCCCCAATTGAGCTGTGATGTATGCGAGATCGTTCAACGAGGTGCTTGCCGCCTGGACCGCAAAGTGGTCTGCGGCGGCCAAGATTAAGCGTTCGTCGCGGACGTGCTCAATCTCAAGGTCATTGATCTCATGTCGAGGATCGAGAATCGTAAAAGCGAAATCGCACTCTCCTTGGCGAACGGCGTCGGTGACTGATAACGAGGTCATGACTCGTACAGAAATTTCGCCACGAGGATATCTCTGGTGGATCGATGCGATGATGCCGGGCAGGACATAAGAACCTAGGGTCATTGATGCGCCGACGCTGACCTTGCCGGACACGCCTCGTTGCGTATCGGCGATCTCTCGTTCCAGTTCGCGAGTACGCACCACGACGTCAAGGGCCCACCCATAAACGCGCTGCCCCTCCTCGGTCAACTCGATGCGACGACCGCTACGCGCGGTCAAAGTCACGCCAAGCTTGTCGGAGAGGGACTTGAGGTGGGTCGATACCACAGGTTGGGCGATATTGAGATGCACGGCTGCCAGGGAGACGCTCTTGAGCTCAGCCACGGCACAGAAAACCTCGAGCTTGTGAATGGAGAGCTGTGAAATAACAGATCGCATGGCGTAATCTATACCTTTTAGAGTATGAGGATGCCCGTAAATATATATTAGTTTTCACATAGGAGCACAATTAGCCTTAAGGAGGGAGGCTCGGAATATACAGGCAAAGTGGCTGGATTGTCCTGCTGAGGCTTTTCTTACAATGAACTCAGCATCATCAGATTTGATATTTCAAAAATCCAAAGTTAGCAATAAAGGAGTGGTCTAGGAAAAGAAGATTTAACTGATGCTTGGGCAGTCATAGTCCATGGATGGGGCGATCGGTATGCCGCTGCCGAGAAATTGGACGTCATTCGAGTGCCGAGTCTGAAGTTTGAAAGGCGTTGCTGTGGTGTGCTGCCTCATGAGCGTCTATCAAAAAACAGCCATATGACAGGCCAGCACGACAAGACATGTCTGTGGCTAATGACATTAAACAACAAGATAGGCGAGGAGTTTCGTCATGAAGTTTTCTAAAATGAGCTTTCTTGTATGCTGTGTAGGTCTACTGATTTCTAACGTCGCAGTGGCGCAGACACTAGGTATCGGGGCCGGTCGACAAGGATCGCAGAATTATGCCGTCAATGCTGGACTAGCGAAGTTTCTAAGCGAGGTAACTGAATTGGACGTGCGTGTCCAGGCCTACGGTGGATCAGGACAATCGATGCCGTTGATCGATACCGGACGGTTAGATATCCAGTTGATCCCTAGTCCTGACGTTATGGCTGCATTTCAGGGAGTCTCGCCCTTCGACGGTCGCGCTCTGAAGAACTTGCGTGTAATAACCTCACTAAATTCCTCGGCTTATGGCTTCATGGTCCGGAAGGACTCGGAGTATGAATCCGTATCTGACCTTAAGGGGCATAGCCTCACCTATGGTTATACAGCGCAGCCAACCCTCCGGCTGCAAGTCGATGGGATTCTTGCTGCTGGTGGACTTTCCATCGATGACCTTCAAGCACATATGGTGCCTTCAGTCCCTAACGGGGTCGATGATTTCATTTCAGGCAATGTCGACGCGGCATTCTTTTCTTTGGGAGGCGGTAAATCTCGCGAAGCCGATGCTACCGTAGGTATCCGCTGGCTAGCACTCGATGATACGCCTGAAGCCGAGGCGGCAATGCAAGAATTCGTACCGACATCCTACATCAAAATGGTCGAGCCGGCGGAAGACAATGTCGGAGTTGATAAACCGACACCCATGATGAGCTATGACTATGCTCTAGTCGCAGGAAAAAGTGTGCCTGAAGATGTTGTTCAAACCATTGTCGAGGCCATGCATAAAAATCCGGACAAGGTGCGCAATATCTACAAAACGTTTTCACAGTTTTCCCCTGAGGAAATGGTGCCTTCTTTTTCGGGGCTGACCCTACAACAAGGGGCCGAAACCTACTACATCGAGTCCGGACTCATGGAGTAACCCATGCAGGAAAACAACGGGGAAGAGAAACGTTACTGGGGGCAGGCAGCCGTCGTGTTAATGAGATGGTGTCTCGGTGTGTTGATCGTGGTATTGCCGGTGGGTTACGCCGGCAATGTATACCAAGCTCTGGGAGTTTCCCTTTATGATGTGCAAATCCTGGCAATGGTGCTTACCTGTGCATTAGCGTCGGGGTTCGTTCTAATGGCAGAGCAGGCCAGAAATCGCTTAATCGTCTTTTTGATGGTCGTCTGTGCCATCGTCACCTTGGGGGTTGGTGGGTATATTGCTCTCTACTACCCTGCCGTCTCGATGGAAGCTCCCTTTATGCCTGGCTGGCTCATCGTGTTGAGTGGTGTTGTGTTCGCAGCGATGATGCTTAACCTCCCCAAATCTGCAGGGGTGGGGATTATGGCAGTAGTATTGCTATTTATGGGCTATGGATTGTTCGGTCATCTCGTCCCTGGAGAATTGCAAAGCCGTCCGACATCACTGTCAGAGCTTTTAGTGTATCTTGCTATTGATGCCAACGGCATGCTCGGTACCGCCCTCAAAGTGGCAGTAGTTGTGGTCGTTCCCTATATGTTGTTTGGAAAACTCTTGGCTCGCTGCGGGGCTGCCGATTTCTTCAATGATGTTGCTCTTGCCGGTATGGGCCGCTTTCGTGGTGGTCCCGCAAAGGTGGCTATCACCGCATCTGGACTTTTTGGTTCCATATCAGGGAGTGCGGTCGGTAACGTTGTGGGAACCGGAGTCGTGACCATCCCTATGATGAAGCGAGCCGGTTTTCCGTCTACCTATGCCGGTGCCGTCGAGGCGGTTGCCTCGACGGGTGGGCAATTGGTTCCACCCGTAATGGGCGCCGCAGCCTTTATAATGGCGGATCTCATCGGAATCGACTACTCCGATGTCATGCTTGCGGCATTGCCTTCAGCTTTTCTCTACTATCTTGCCATCTTCATCAACGTCGACTTGCAGGCTGCCAAGCACGGCATTCGTTCCATTGAACGAGCGGAGATTCCATCTGGATGGCAATCTCTACGTCAAGGTTGGCACTTTCTTCTCCCTTTTGTAGTGCTATTCTATACGTTATTTACGCTCAACATGCGTCCCGAGAGGGCTGCCGTCCTTTCCATCCTGACATTGCTGGTCGTGAGCCTGGTTTTTGGCTATCGAGGCAAACGCATCAGCTTACGTGACATCATTTTTGTAGTTTCGTCAGCCGGAAGTGCAGCGGCTAACCTTGTTATTGTCTGTGCGGCCGCGGGTATGATCATTGGCGTGCTGAATCTCTCAGGACTGGCCTTCAACCTTACACTACACATCATTAATGCCAGCGGTGGAAATGTCGTAATCTTGGCTTTTATCACGGCCTTGATAAGTGTAATTCTCGGTATGGGGATGCCTACAGTCGGGGTTTACATCTTGCTCGCCACACTAGTCGCTCCTGCGCTTGTTGAATTCGGCATTCCGATTATAGCAGCCCATCTCTTCGTCTTCTATTTCGGCTTGCTATCAATGGTAACGCCGCCAGTGGCGCTGGCCGCATTCGCGGCAGCCAATATCGCAAATACAAAGGCGTGGTCAACTAGCGCGTCTGCCATGCGCCTCGCTTGGCCAGCATATGTGGTGCCATTTCTCTTTCTGTTTGCGCCTTCACTGATTCTTGAAGGAAGTCCAATAGGTGTACTTTGGGCATTGGCTTCGGCAACCCTCGGTATTTATATGGTGACTTCGGGTATCGTTGGTTACATGAGAGGTAGCCGAGGTACTGCATTCCGAGGTGCATTGATCTTGGGTGGTATCTTGGCACTGATTCCTGCCGGCCTCTTCTCGTTTGGGTTTTACTCCGATATCGCCGGGCTAATGATATTTCTCGCTTGCTGGTTCTCGGCAAGAATGTCAAAGTTACATGAGGGCGTGCTGCCATAAGATGCTATTTAGTCGGGGCCGGGCAGAGCAACTGCCCGGTCTATCCGACTGATAACTTTTGGGGGATTTCGATTGGCCCAATCATTCCTATGTGTAAATAGGCCAGGTAATGCCTGGGGGCTACGGTGTGAAAGGATGACACCTAGGTACATGACGCGATGGAACGAGTTGGTCAGTGTGAAATCGTGAAATTCAATGTTCCGTCTGTATACCGTATGGGCGGTCTCAATGACCAAGTGCAAAACGTGAGCCATCAGGTACGATGTTGCACTTGGGAACGTAAACTGGCATATATGGTATTATAAACTGGTCTTACCCTTGATTTGAAAAGCTTCTGCACTGGGGCAGAAAGTTCGCGCTTCTGGGGCCGAGGCTCCTGCTCGCATAGACTTCCAACAGGTACCTACTACCGAACAGTTATTGCATATTTCTTCCAAGGTTTCAAACTCAGGAGAATCTCCGGTTGAAAAGTCACTCTTCGAAACCCCAAACCGGCTCATCATTGCTGGCATCAGAGTATTGGCCGGTATCAACCCCCCGTAGTTTCCATTATTCATACGCCTAGCTACTTCACTCTCGAATTTATCTTCAAGTGAGAAATTTACATCCTGGATTATCTTCTGGTAAGCTTCGGGAGATTCATCCTGTATGTCGAGAAGCAGTTTCGAAAGGTGGTTCTTGTAGAAAAATTCCGAAACCTTGTGCATGCTTCTCACCAAATTCTTTTCAATACGGATATTCATTATCTCATCCTCGAAGTAGGTCAATCCACGTTAAGGTTAGGTGCATACTGAAATATGATTCTATATCTAAGTATCTTAGGGGGGTATGGGATATTTTCATTGACCCAGATCATTTTTATCCTACAAAATTCGTCTGCTAGATGCTGAGTGTGTTACCAGATCAGTGCCCTCAAGCTTGAGAACTGGCCGCGTAATCTGCTGATTCTATTGTTTTTTCTTTCAGTGCTTGTGCTCCCCTTATGGCATCTTTGTAGTTACACCTGCCAGAGCTGTAATGACCCCCTGGTTTCTGCACACCCTACGCCGCTAATGCTGGGTTGATCTTGCCCAGCAACTGATCTTACCCAGCATTGGTGGACACCAGTCTAAGCGATCTTTCGGGCCTCAAAGGCCTCTGGGCTGATCATCCCGATTGCACTGTGCCGCCGCTGCCGGTTGTAGTCCAATTCAATGTACTCGAACACCTGTCGTCGCATCGCCTCACGGGTCTCGAATCGCTCGCCGTGGATGGCTTCGACCTTGAGACTGTGGAAGAAGCTCTCAGCGCAGGCATTGTCGTAACAGTTGCCTTTGGCGCTCATGCTGCACTGGAGGTCGTGACGCGTCAGCAGCGACTGGTACAGCGTCGAGCAATACTGGCTCCCACGATCCGAGTTGACGATCACGCCCTTGGGCATCTTCCGGCTCCACAGGGCCATTTTCAGTGCATCGCCGACCAGGTCAGCGGTCATGCGCTCGCTCATCGCCCAGCCGATCACCTTGCGTGAGTACAGGTCGACCAGCACGGCCAGGTAGAGCCAGCCTTCACCGGTCGCCAGGTAGGTGATGTCGCCGACCCATTTCTGATTCGGTGCCGTAGCGGTGAAGTCCTGCTCCAGCAGGTTTGGTGCGACTGGCAGGCCATGCCGTGAATTCGTGGTGGCTTTGAACTTGCGAGCGGCTTTTGCGCGCAGGTTCTGCCGACGGAGGCTGGCGGCCACGGTATTGCGGCAGATTGCTACGCCAGCATTGTTCAGGTCATGGGTCAGCCTGGGGGCGCCTGAGCGCCCCTTCCCCTTCTCGAAGGCCTGAGCCACACGCTGATCGGTGATCGCTTGTCGGCAGCGGCGGGGAGACGGCCCACCACCACGTTGTCGCCAAGCGTAGTAGCCGCTGCGGGCAACGCCGAGAAACGCGCACATCCGTTGAACGCTGAATGCCTGACGATGCTGCTGGATGAAGGCGTACTTCACTTCAGGCTCTTCGCGAAGTACACCGCGGCTTTTTTTGCGATTTCAAGCTCTTCCGACTGCTCAGCCAGCTGACGCTTGAGGCGCGCGTTCTCTTCAGCCAAGGCCTGCTCGCGGGCCGAAGCACTTTGCTGCTGCTGGGCCTTGGCTCGCCACTGGTAGAACTGGCTGGGCTGAAGCCCCAGCTCACGAGCGGCGGCACTGGTACCAACACGATCAGCAAGTGCCAGGGCCTCATCCTTGTAGGCCTGGGTGTAACGGGTACGGGTCTTCTTCATCGATGCTGCTTGCCTTGCCATAGGGTCACCTCGTTCAGTGTACTGCCTTAACGGGGTGTCCACTGTTCGTGGGCAAGATCATGATCTGACCACCCTGGCAGTAGCCGCACTGCGCCACGTCCAGGTCCAGCCAGGCCTGCTGGACCCGCCGGCCGGTGGCGTCCTCGGCCAGCGCCTCGATGGTGGTGATCTCGCGCCCCTGGGCGGCGGAGATCGGGGTGATGCAGGAACGCGTGGCCTGGCCGTCCAGGTGCACCGTGCAGGCGCCGCACAGGCCCTGGCCGCAGCCGAACTTGGTGCCGGGCAGGTTGACCACGTCGCGCAGCGCCCAGAGCAGCGGCATCCGCTCCGGTACGTCCACGTCATGCTGTTAGCCGTTGATCGTCAGGGTGGGCATCACTCTCTCCTGGAGCTTTTTTTCGGTTCGGGGGGCACGACCGGCGGATCGGGCGTCACTCGGCGCGTGACTCGAAGATCTCCTTGGCGACCGGCAGGGTCGAGAATACGTTGGGCCAGCCGGCATAGAACGCCAGCTGGGTCAGCAGCTCCGAGGCCTCGCCGCGGGTCAGGCCATTGTCCATGGCGCGATTGAGATGGAAGCCGACCTGCTCGATCTTGCCGGCGGCGATCAGGGCGCTGACCGTGACCAGGCTGCGGTCGCGCGGGCTCAAGGCCGGGCGCAGCCAGAGGTCGCGGAAGAGCACGTCGGTGGTGTACTGGAGCACGCCGTCGGAGGAGCCGCCGTAGGTGGCCTCGACGCTCGCCTCGCGGGCCTGCTCGGCCTCCTCGTCGAGCGGCAGCAGCTCGGGGTCGGCGTCGGGTAGCTGATCTTCGCCGATCCCGCGCTCGGCGAAGACGTCCTGGACGATGGCGACCGCCGACATGGCATTGCCCCAGCCGGTGTAGAAGGCCAAATGGGTGATGGTCTCGGAGATCACCGCCGGGTCGACGCCGTTGTCGAGGGCCCGCTCGACCTGGGCCCGCATCTCGACGCGGTGGTTGCGCGCGATCACGGCCGCCAGGGTGGCGACGCTGCGGTCCCGGGGCGAGAGTCCCTCGCGAGCCCAGACCTCACCCAGCACCAGGTCCTCCTGGTAGGCGGCAAGCGCCGGAGAGACGGCGGCAATCTCCTCGGTGCCGGGCACGTCCGAGGAGGGGGCGGGGTCGTCAGCCAGGGCAGGCAGGGCCGCTGCCGTCGACATGGCGAGTGTCAGCAATGAAGCGGATGCGAGTTTCATCGTCGTCTCCTGGTCATGAGGGGGCTCGGTCCTCGAGGCAATACGTGCCGAACCGCCGTTCACGGTGGCAACGGGTGAGCTAGGGAACAAGCCTGCCGAACAGGATGCTGTTATGAAGGAGGTTCATGAATGACGGCGTCAGGAGCGATGTTTCAAGGCGTCCACGATGACCCCGAAGGCCAGGGACGACTGCCGGCGATGGGGGTAGTAGAGGAAGTAGCCGGGAAACGGCGGGCTCCAGTCCTCCAGTACCGCCACCAGCTCGCCGCTATCGAGGTGGGGGCGCACCAGGTCCTCCGGCACGTAACCGAGACCGTACCCGGCGAGGGCGGCCCGCACCACCGGATAGATGGTGTTGAAGGTGAACTGGCCGTCCACCCGCACCTTCAGCTCGCGCTCCGCCTTCTCGAACTCCCAGGCGTAGAGGCCGCCATGGGTGGAGAGGCGCAGGTTGATGCAGTCGTGGTCGGTCAGGTCCTGGGGGACCCGCGGCCTCTCCCGCCCCTCGAAGTAGGCGGGCGAGCCGACCACCAGCATGCGAAAGTCCGGGCCGACCCGCACGGCGATCATGCCCTCGGAGACCTGCTCGCCCAGCCGCACGCCGGCATCGAACTTCTCGGCCACGATATCGGTGAGGCTGTAGTCGGTGACGACCTCCACCTTGAGCTCGGGGTAAGCCTTCAATACCGGCGCCAGCTTCGGCCAGATCACGGCGTCGGCGGCATGATCGGTGGCGGTGATGCGGATCGTCCCGGCCGGCCGGTCGCGCATCTCGACCAGCGCCTCTAGCTCCTCCTCGATCTGCGAGAAGTGGGGCGCGATCCGCTCGAGGACGCGCTCCCCTTCCGCCGTCGGCGTTACCTTGCGCGTGGTGCGCGTCAGCAGGCGAACGCCGAGTCGGCTCTCGAGCCCGCGCACGGCGTGACTCAACGCCGACTGCGAGACGCCGATCTGCGCCGCGGCGCGGGTAAAGCTGCCGACCCGGGCGACGACGACGAAGGACATCAGGTCGGTGACGTTCTCCCTCAGCATTGATGAGCCTCTCTCATAATTGTTTTTCGATTGTAGCAACTTATCAGCCGCGAGCAGGGTGCTACCGTCTGATGAAGCATCTTGATGGGAGACCTTCATGAAGATCGGGATACTCGGCGCCGGCCTGATGGGCGCCAAGCTCGGCACCCTCTGGGCCTGGGCCGGCCACGACGTGACGTTCAGCTACTCGCGCCGCCCGGAGAGGCTGGAACGCCTCGCTCGGGACGCGGGGGCACGAGCGGGCACGCCCGCCGAGGCCATCGACGGGGCCGACGCCGTGCTGCTGGCCGTGCACTGGTCGAGGATCGACGATGTGCTGGGGCAGGCCGGCGACCTGGCCGACCGGGTGGTCGTCAACTGCTGCGTGCCCCTCGATCTCGACAACCGGGACCTGGTGCTGGGCACCACCACCTCGGGAGCGGAGGCGCTGGCGCGGCGGCTGCCCCGGGCGCGATTCGTCTCGGCCTTCAATACCTGTCCCAGCGAAGCCCTGTTTGAGGTCTTCGCCGCGCGGGAAGCCGTCTCGCTGCGCCCCCAGCTGCTCTATTACGGCGACGATGCCGGGGCCAAGTCGGTGGCCCGCCGGCTGATCCGTGACGTCGGCTATGAGCCCCTTGACGCCGGTCCGTTGCACACGGCTCGTTTCGTCGAGCCCTTCGCCATGGTGACCGCCGAACTCGCCTACGCGCAGCCCGGTGGACCGGCCCTCGTCTATCGCTTCGAACGGCTCGGAGGAGAGGCAGACTCATGAACCAATTTCATAACTTCTAGTCGCCCACCCCCGTTTATCGATAAGCGGGTGCCCACTATCTTGATAGGCACACCATCTTTTCTGGTATCCGCTCTGTTCCGCTGCTCTTTCCACCACCCCGGCCTCCCCGGTCCCCTGGCAGGTTGCGCGTCGCGAGAGCAGGTATCACGGAGCCGGTATCGCATTGCGAGAGGAGTTCACCATGAAGATCACCCGCGCAGGCAGCCAAGCGTCCCAACCAGGGCCGGAGGCGTACTTCACCGGCACCGTGCGAATCGATCCGCTGTTTTCGGCCGAGGCGCCCGGGACCGCCTCCGGCGCCGCCGTGACCTTCGAGCCGGGGGCGCGCACCGCCTGGCACACGCATCCCGCCGGTCAGACCCTGATCGTGACCCAGGGGGTGGGGCGCGTGCAGCGCGAAGGCGGCCTGGTCGAGGAGATTCGCCCCGGGGACGTTATTTGGTTCGCGGCCAACGAGAGGCACTGGCACGGGGCGGCACCGGAGGTCGCCATGACGCACATCGCCATCCAGGAAGCCGTCGACGGCTCGGTGGTGACCTGGCAGGAGAAGGTCAGCGACCGGGACTATGCCGGCTGACCCGGGAGAGACGCCATGCGCCCCAGCATCACCTGCCACATGATCACCTCCCTCGACGGCCGTCTGCATCCACAGCGCTGGGGCGACCCGGCGGACGGCCGGATCGATGAGCTCGTGGCGCGCCACTACGAGGCGGCGGCGAGCCGGCTGAAGGCCGAAGGCTGGATCGTCGGGCGCCGGACCATGGCGGAATTCGTCACCGAGCACGCCGAGGCGGAACGGCTCGAGGCGCCGCGCTCGCGCCCCCCGCACCTGGCGGCGCGCGCCGGCCGTGATCTCTGCGTGGCGATCGATCCCGCTGGCCGACTGCGCTTTGAGGCCGATCACGTCGAGGGCGACCACGTGGTGGTGATCCTCTCGGAGCGGGTCGCGGAGCGACGGCTCACCCGGCTGCGCGAGGCCGGCGTGACCTATCTCTTCGCCGGGCCGGACGGCGACGACCTCGCCCCGGCGCTGGCCACGCTCGGCGAGGCCTTCGGCGTCGAGCACCTGCTGCTCGAAGGCGGCGGGGTCACAAACGGCGCCTTCCTGGCGGCGGGGCTCATCGATGCGCTGAGCATCCTGGTCTGCCCGGCCCTGGATGGCCTCGCCGGCGAGCCCTCCATCTTCGACCACACGGGTCCGCCGGGCAGCCGCCCCGCGGCGGGACAGCGCCTTCACCTGCGCGCCTGCGAGACCCTGCCCGGCGGCGTGGTCTGGCTGCGCCATGACATCGAACGAGAGGCCCCCTCGGCGTAGCCCCTACCGGGCTTTTGCCGCGCCTCGGCTATCCCCCCACCGATTCCGGCAGCCCCGAGGCTTGCCGCTTACCCCACTCGAGGAGAGTTCGCATGATCCGATTCAGCGCTATCGCCTTGACCGCTGCCTTGGTGTCGACCGGCGCCGTCGCCCAGAGCATGGAGGTCATCAAGAATGGCACCCGTGAGGGCTTCATGGGCCCCGACGACAAGTTCACCGGCACCGCCTATATCGAGCCAGTCTTTTCCAACGAGGCGCCGTTCGTCGTCAACGGCGGCAAGGTGACCTTCCTGCCGGGGGCGCGCTCCAACTGGCACACCCATCCCGCCGGGCAGGTGCTGGTGGTGACCGACGGCGCCGGTTGGGTGCAAGAAGAGGGCGAGGAGAAGCGGCTCATGGAGCCGGGCGACGTGGTGTGGTGCCCGCCGGAGGTCAAGCACTGGCACGGCGCCACCGCGACCACCGCGGTCACCCACATGGCGATCCAGCAGTTCAAGGACGGCGAAAACGTCGTCTGGATGGAACCGGTCACCGACGAGCAGTACGCCGGCGACGCGCCGTGATCGCGCTGGCCGTGGCCATCGCTCGTGATTGATGAGCCGTAATCATGAGTGCTTGCAAATTGTCCGGGCTAATCGTGCTGGCGAGCCCGGCGTACCATCCTCTCCATCACTTACTTCGGGAGAGCACGCATGAGTCATGATTTCACGAGCAAGGTCGCACTGGTCACCGGCGCCGCGTCCGGCATGGGGCTGGCCACGGCCAGGGCCTTCGCCGAGGCCGGCGCGATGGTGGCGCTCGCCGACGTGAATGGCGATGCCGTTCGGGCCGCCGCCGACGAGCTGGCCACCAACGGCGCCCAGACCCTGGCCATCACCTGCGACGTGACCGATGAGGCCTCGGTGAAGGCCATGGTCGAGCAGACGGTCGAGGCCTTCGGCGCGCTGGATGCCGCCTTCAACAACGCCGGCGTGCAGTCGATCGCCACCGAGACCGCGGACCTCGAGAGCGAGGAGTTCGATCGCGTCAACGGCATCAACCTGCGCGGCGTGTGGCTGTGCATGAAGTACGAGCTGCGCCAGATGCGCGAGCAGTGCAGCGGCGCCATCGTCAACTGCTCCTCGCTCGGCGGCTTCGTCGGCGTGCCGGGCCGCGGCGCCTACCATGCCGCCAAGCATGGCGTGCACGGCCTGACCAAGACCGCGGCGCTCGAGTATGCCGCCCAGGGCATCCGCATCAACGCCGTCTGCCCCGGCATCATCGATACGCCGATGGTCGCCGGCATGAAGGAGCAGGAGACCGAGGCCATGGATATCCTGATGGAGCAGGTCCCGGCCCGTCGCCTGGGGACCGCCGAGGAGATCGCCGACCCGGTGCTGTGGCTGTGCGGCCCCGGCTCGACCTTTGTGATGGGCCACGCCCTGGCCGTCGACGGCGGCTACACGGTGCGCTGATCCCATGCGGCGCCAGGCCCTCAAGGCCGCCATGGCCGTCGTCACCCTCGCCTGCGTGGCGAAAGCCTTAGCCGACGGCGCCCCGTCAACGGAGATTCTCATGAAGATACAGATCGTCCTGGAAGGCCAGACGCTCGCGGCGACCCTCGAGGACACCCCGGCCGCCCGGGCCTTTGCGGACATGCTGCCGCTGGAACTGAGCCTCGAGGACTTTCACGCCATTGAGAAGGTTGCGGACCTTCCCGGCCCGCTACCGACGGAGAGTGAGCCCGAGGGCATCGACCCCGAGGTCGGCGATATCACCCTCTACGCCCCTTGGGGAAACCTGGCGATCTTCTATCGCGACTTCGGCTACGCGCGGGGCCTGGTTCGCCTGGGGAGGATCGACGGCAGCACGGCGGCGCTGGAAGCCAAGGGCCCGCTGCCGGCCCGGATCGAACGCATGGACGCCGCGCAGTGACCCCGACGAGCGTCGGGTGACCCTTCAACACTGAACAAGCAACATTCAACAGAACACACAGAGGCAAATGACATGATCGACAACGTCAAAGGCAAGGTAATCGTCATCACGGGCGCCAGCAGCGGCAACGGCGAGGCGGCGGCGCGCCACCTCGCCGAGCGGGGCGCCGTCGTCGTCCTAGGCGCGCGCCGCCAGGAGCGCATCGATGCGCTGGCTAAGGAACTCACCGAGGCAGGCCACCAGGCCCTGGCGGTGGCCACCGACGTCACCGACAAGGCGCAGGTCACCCGGCTGATCGATGCCGCAGTCGAGAACTTCGGCAAGGTGGATGTGCTGCTGAACAATGCCGGCCTGATGCCGCTCGCTCCCCTCGAACAGCTCAAGATCGACGAGTGGGAGCAGATGATCGATGTCAACTTGAAGGGCACGCTGTATGGCATCGCGGCGGCGCTTCCCCACATGAAGCAGCAGCAGTCCGGGCACATCATCAACGTGTCGTCTGTCTACGGTCACAAGATGGGGCCCGACGCGACCGTCTACTGCGCGACCAAGTTCGGTGTTCGCGCCCTCTCCGAAGGGCTTCGCCAGGAAGTGAAGCCCTACAACATCCGCACCACCGTCATCTCGCCCGGCGCGGTGGCAACGGAGCTTCTGGATCATATCAGCGATCAGGAGATCCAGACGCAGACCAAGGACTTCGTCAGCCAAATCGCGATTCCGGCGGACAGCTTCGCGCGCATGGTCGCCTTCGCGATCAACGAGCCCGAGGATGTCGACGTCAACGAGATCCTGTTTCGCCCCACCGCTCAGCCGATCTGATCCCGCCTCGAGCCGTTCGAACGGTGAACGCCTGTTAACCGACCGTCAGGGCTGCGGGACATCCCCGCAGCCCTGATTGCATCCGCTGTTTCGTCGGAGCGTTGCCCATCAGGAAATGTCGAAATGAAAAAGAAGTTTAGGAAGATGGTAACGGTGATCGGCACTCTCGCCGGTGTACTGCTGCTGGGAGGGTGGGCTTATCTTCAGCACCCCAAGTTCGGCGAGCTGCCCGAGGGTAACGCTCTCGCCACGATCAAGCGCTCTCCCAACTACGTGGACGGTGCCTTCCGCAACCTGGTGGATACCCCGATGTTCACCCAGAACCGCAGCTTCCTGTCAGTACTCGTCGAGAACCTCCGTGCGAGCAATGAGGGGCTGACGCCGGAGGACGCCATTCCTTCAGTAAAGACGGACTTGCAGGCGCTGAATGTTGACCAGGATCTGGTGATCTGGCTGGGGCATTCCTCCTATTACGTGCAGCTGGGTGGCAAGCGGATCCTGATCGACCCGGTTTTCAGCGAGGATGCCGCGCCCGTCCCCTTCGCCAATCGTGCCTTTGCCGGCACCAACCCCTACAGCGCCGAGGATATACCGTCCATCGACTACCTGTTGATCACCCATGATCACTGGGATCACCTGGACTATCCCAGCATCACGGCGTTGAAATCCAAGGTCGGTAACGTGGTGACGGGTCTGGGAGTAGGCGCCTATTTCGAGCAGTGGGGGTATGACCCCGAGAACGTCCACCAGCACGACTGGAACGACACCCTGGAACTGGACGACGAGCTGACGTTGCATGTCTTGGCCGCGCGGCATTACTCAGGGCGCATGCTGCAGCGCAATCAGACCCTGTGGGTCGGTTTCGCTCTGGAAACCCCCGAGCGACGGCTCCTATTTAGTGGTGATAGCGGCTATGGGCCCCACTTTGCCGAGATCGGGCAACGCTTCGACGGCTTCGATCTGGTGGCATTGGACCATGGCCAGTACGATTCGCGCTGGGCCTATATCCACATGACGCCCGAGGAGGCCGCGCAAGCGGCGGAAGAGCTCAGGGCCGCGGCACTGCTGCCCGCCCATGTTGGCAAGTTCGCGCTCGCCCGGCACACCTGGCAGGAACCCTTCGAGCGCATTGCGGCGGCCAGCCAAGGACGTGAGTATCGACTGGTCACTCCGCTCATCGGCGAGCCGCTGCAGCTGGCGGGCGATGCCTTGCCGGTTGTTTCCCATTGGTGGGAATAGCCACTGAGGCGGCTGTGTGTAACCGCGCGCCGAACTTGGCACAGCCTAGCGCTCGCTTTAGCATCAGCCGGCAATGGCTATCAATCACACACCACCGCCTAGCGGAAACTTTGGCATAAGCTCGCGCTGGATAAATGCACCACGGAGAGCTAGGTGTGTAAACCCACCAGGTTGTTCACGGAAAGGCCCAGCCGGCTAACCGGAGGGTGGTAATCCAGACTGGCATGCGGCCGATGCCAGTTGTACTGATGGAGCCAGGCGGGCAGGTGCCTGCCACGCTCTGCCGAACTGGCGTATGACCGGGCGTAGGCCCACTCACGTAGCGCCGTCTGGATGAATCGTTCCGCCTTGCCGTTGGTGCGCGGGCTATATGGCTTGGTCCGGCGGTGTTTCAGCCTCAGCCGCCGGCACAGGCGCTGGAAGCGCCGGGACCGGTAGCAGGCGCCATTGTCGGTGAGCACCCGGATGAAGCGGATGCCCAGGCTGGCGTAGTAGCGCATGGCCTGAAGCAGGGCCAGGCAGGCGCTCCAACTCGTCTCGTCCGGGTGAACGCTGCTGAAGGCCAATCGCGTGTGGTCGTCGATGGCGACATGAACGTACTCCCACCCCGCGCCACGCGTGTTCTGCTGGCGATCGCCGGTCACGCGATGTCCCGGTCGCTCGAAGCGTCCCAGCTTTTTGATGTCCAGATGCAGGAGATCCCCGGGGGCGTCGTGTTCGTAGCGGTTGTCGGGCCTGGCCGGTGACAGGACAGCCAACCGGTTCAGCCCCTTGCGCTTGAGAATGCGCGCCACCGTGCTGTGGCCGATGCCCAGTGTCTCGGCGATCTGACGATAGGTCTGGCGCTGCTGACGACGTTCGATGATCTGCTCCACAGTAGCCGCGCCTGTCGCGAAGGGGCTTCGGGCAGGGCGTGACGTACGGTCCTTGAGACCGGCGCGACCCTCCTCGCGGAAACGACGCACCCACTTGTAAACCGTTCTCACACTGACGCCCTGGGCTTGCGCTACTTCTCTGGGCCGAAGCCCTTCATCGATCACGCGAGCGGCCAGCAGGGCTCGACCATGCGGAGTGAGACGGGCATTCTTATGGGTGTTCATCCGGGCCTCCTGGAGCGATTGGTTGGTTCGCATCTCCAGTCTTCCGGGTAGGCTCCGGATGAACAACCTACCGAGAGATCACAGCTAGGTCTGAGACTTTGCAGAATCCGTTTCACGGGCCTTCCTCTCCAGAGATACCCGTACAACCTTGGGGCGATCGCTGAAGACGTGGTAAACCCCCACATACAAATGGTCAGCGTGCTCGAGCGATTCTCGAAGGTGTTCTTCCTTCACCATCCCGGTCCAGAGCTCGCCTGGCGCTAGCTTGCTAGGCAAGCGACCTGGGTCGGGATGAGGGAAGAGCGTGGTGGTGACGGACTTTCTTCTAAGCAGTCTATCTAACCGCCCTTGATAGCTGTGGCTAAACAGGTGGGTGATCGTGGTGGGCAGAGAGCCAGCATTCGCAATGCTGACCAGCGCCCAAGGTTCCTCCTCCAATTCAGCATCTGGACCAACTACTTGCATGCCCGGAGAGACCTTGATGCGTAGGATCGGCCCTTCCTTGAGGTACTTGAAAACCTGCCAGCCGAACGACGCCACGCCCGTAATGGCGCCAACTATCGCTATTGCGCTTGTCCCTGCTGCCATATCGCTCTCCTGAATGCTCCGCAGTGCCTGCCCATCCTACCGAACGGACCACCCGTTAACGGCTGATAACGCCCCCATGCGGCGTCGCTGCTGGTCGGCTGCATGGTCAGCGATCAGCCGGTCGGCGAGGTCCAGGGCGCGCTTCAGGAAGGCGAGGTCCTGTTGGAAGGTCTCCTTTCCGCCTTCACCGGTATAGAGGATCCCGCCGGGGATCACATCTTGGATGACACTTTCAACGAGCTGGTAGAGCTGGACAATGCGAGATGCCTCCTCGGGCTCCAGCAGGCCGAGCTTGTCGACGTTGGCGTTGAAGACCTTGAAGTAGTCGCTGGGCACTTTCACTGACAGGTCCGGAAGCCCTCCTTCCGCGCCCGCTTGAAGGTCCTCCAGGTATCCGCGTGATCGCATGAGTTCGCTCATGGCGGATATCTCGGCGATCAGAGAGGCACGAAGGGTCCTGTATTGGCGGATCTCCCTGCGGCGCTCCAGCAGCGCGGCGGGGATGAACGCTGCGAGAAAGCCTACAGTGCCGGTGATGATCGCAGGCAGTGCCACTACCCACAGCGAGCCGCTGTCCTCCACGGTGGCCTTCAGCTCGGTCATCTTGGTGAGTAGTTGAGTCGCAAGATCCTGTTCCACCTGGTGCCCCCCTTGCTCATTGCATGACGGCCCCATCCTAACGAAAACGGCCGGGGGTTAACCGGCCGGAATGGGCAGGTTGAGAGACGCCACCCCCTCCGACCACTCCACAGCTTCGAGCTCCGTTCGGTCCTCGGCGGCCAGAGCAGTCTGGGCGTTGAGCTCGCCTTCGCAGGCGATCAGCTCGCTGCGGCGGTTGGCGATGTCGAGCAGCGCCTGGCGGACGTCGGCGACGGGGAGGTCGGCGTGGAACTGGCTATCGCTGTCCTTCCAGCGTGCGAATGCGGTCTGGCCGGTGGTGGCGGCGAGGTTCAGGGCTCCATCAGCGCTTGCCGGTTGCTGGGATCGCCGGCGTAGGTGATGCCCGCCTACCCCGACGCCTTGCGCCCGGACTCGAGGGCATCGCGCTTGCGGGCGGCGAGTTGCTCCAGAAGCTCCAGCGGTTTGCTGAAGGCCTGGCCGTTCTGATGATCCCTTGGTTGTAGATCCACTGTGAAAATGGCCGGCGACACCGCCGTCACTTTTGCAGCGGACGCTCGTCCGCTGCAGTGGTATTGCGCAATGTGGTCGCAGTTTGGTCGCAGATTGAGGCGAATCAACGTGTTGTGTGTAACTAATGTAAGAGTGCAAGTGGTTGATTTATCGACAAGTGCCTGTTGCAAGCGCGGCCTGGAGTTGTCGAAAAACGGATTCAAAATCCGCCGCTGGAAACAGTGTGTCGGTTCGAGTCCGACCACCGGCACCATTCCCAATGCAGTTCGTGTATTCCCTCCTTACGCTCGTTTTCCCCTATCTGCAGTTCCCTAGTTTCAAAGCCTGAACGCATGTCGCGATGAACGTCATGAGTCCATGCAACCGACTAAAGCCGACCAGTGGTTTGTGGCATCGAGATTTCGTCGAGTCGCAATGCCGTCGCTTGCATCAGTGACCATGCTTTTTCTGGTTGGGGAAATGTCATTGAGTCCGGGGTATGACCGAAAGTCTTTCCTGCTGGATCGAGTCGAAAGTTGCTTTTTTTGAAGCGAAAAGGTGTCGGCAATTGGTTGTGGTGTACTGAGTTTTTTTTGATGTGGTCATGAACTGAACGCCAGGATTCGTGGGTTCATTCAAACCGTCCTTCCCTAAGGCGATCGCTAGCAAGTGCCACTTGAGATTTACTTATGGCTGCTTTGGTTTGTTGGCTGAAGTTGGTCTAGGACAGGTGGTCCGTAGACCATCAATATGTTCATGAAGACCAGAAGGTATTTGCTGCCACATAGGGTCTAGAACGAAATCGATTCCTTCTCTGCGCGCTATCTTGGCTGCGGGGACGAAGTCCGCGTCACCAGCGATCAGCACTATCTGGTCGACCTGTTTCTTCAGGGTCAGGGAGGTCACGTCGACACCGATTCGCATATCAACGCCTTTCTGCCGTATGTCGATCTGAACATCGTCCTCGTCGATGTCATCGAACTTGATTTTCCCCTTCAGAAGCTCACGGATGACCTGTGGCTTGATGGTCCACTGGGCATCGTCCGATAGATGGCCAAGTCGCACCGCGAGCTTTCGCTTGCCGAGGAGTTCGGCGTGCAGTTCGGAGCGGAAGATTGCCTCATCGGTCTTCGAGAAATCGATCGCCATCTTGGTAATCGGATTGTGCATCTTCTTGGTCAAGGGAGGACAGTCGTAGAAGAAGATGCGATAGAGGTCGCGGCGAGGTCGCTTGGCCTTGCCGCCATTGCCGTCATGCAGGTGACTGACAGCCCAGCGGTGCAGGCAGTCAGCCGCCCGTTTCGCATCGTAGGCGTTCGCGGGCTCTATCCGGCGGAAGCGCTTGATGAAGTAGGCGCCGTCCACGAGTATCGCTGTTGGCACGTTCCGTTCTCCAGAAACAAAAACGCCCCAGGGCTCGGCTCATCCCGGGATGTATGGGATGGCTTACTGCCAGGGGCGTGGATGCCCGAATCATAGGATCGGGAGTGGTGAGTGTCAAGATCGCCTGAGCCGCGCCCTAGGCGTGTCGCGGCTCTGTCCGTAGTGGGTTAGAACTCGCCAGCTTGGCCGACGAGCAACCTCCCGAGAGCATAGTGCTTTCAGGGGGGCGACCTCAGAGAGTCAGCAGCATGAGACGATCCAGAGCTATCCGGGGACTTCACCCAGATCCAGGCGGCCTGACGCCAATGACCTACTGATCCGAGCTTAGATGACCTGTCAGGTGGACCGACGAATGGGGTCCACTTCAGCCGTCCGGGGACAAATCGCTTGGATAGCGATCTTCATCTAGGACATAGCTATCCAGGTGATCGTAGCGATGCAGCCTTGTGGCTAAGATGTCCTAGTTCGCTACCCAATCAGGAGTGACACTTTAGTAAAATCTGTTTCTCTGTATTTATTATAAGCTATTGATTTTATTAAAAATAATCCGCTGTAAACAGTGTGTCGGTTCGAGTCCGACCACCGGTGCCATTCCCATCAAGTGTGTATCTCTCCCTTCTCGTGGCGTGGTATCTGTCAGTACCTAAGCGCGTTTGTGTAACCTAGCTGAATCATGTCCGACGTTGCCTGCACGGCGTCCGCAGTTCCCGTCAGGTTTCTCGTCTTTCCTTGCTGCCAACGTCCTGATCGGGGCGCCGAAGCTGAGTCCAGCCGAGCCCATCATCGCTGACCCCGTTCCGCCGTCGCTGACACGGTGCGTCTGCGGTTCAAGCTGTTGGCCTGGCTCTACACCCCCTCCACCTCGATACCGTGACGGGCGAGCCAACCCTTGCGCTGTTCATAGTCCGGCATGGCGCGTTCGAGGCGCCGCCAGAAGGCCTGCGTGTGGTGGGGCTCTCGTAGGTGGACCAATTCGTGTACGACGACGTACTCGGCGATATGGCGTGGCAGCAGGATGGTCTTCCAGTGAAAGTAGACCCGATTGCCCTTGCCGCAGGACCCCCAGCGGTAGCCCAGATCCTGCACCGTCACGCCGGCCGGCTCCACGCCCATCCGCCGAGCGTGCTCCTTCACCTTGGCAAGGAGCCAGGCGGTGGCGCGGGTGGTGTACCAGCGGATAAAGTGCTCGCGGGCGTCGGGCAGCGCATCCTGGCGTAGCTGAAAACGCCCGTTGACGAGCTTGAGAGGGGCGCTCTGGGCGTCCGTGGCCACCCGCTTGAGTCGGTAGCTTCGACCCAGGTACAGAAAGCCCTCGCCGTTGACGTATTCCTTCTGCGGCAGCCGGCGGCGCTGCTCCGCCTTCTGCGCCAACTTGCGGTAGATCCACAACCGCTTCTCGATCACGAAGTCGCGCAGCAGACGTTCATCGGTGCCGCTAGGCGCCGCAATGACCAGCTCGCCGTCGCGGTCCACGGTGATCTCCAGCGTCTTGCGGCGCGAGCTCTCGCGCACCTCGAAGGTGAGATCGTCCACGGCCAGCTGCGTCATGCGTGTACCAGCTTATGGTGGTTGCTGCGCGCCAGGTCGAAGAGCCGCTCGGCCGTGGCTTCGGCCTGATCCATCGAAACGAGGCTTCCCATCATCAGCTGACTGAACAGGTGCTGTTTGAGGCGCTCCTGGTCCGGGACATGGGAGGGCTTCCAGAAGTCGGGGATGGCGATCTCCTGCTGGATCGTGGCGACGATTTCCTCGGTGGCGTCGAGCAGTGTCTGGGCGGTGGCAGCGTTCATCTTTGCTACCTCCAGGCCAGCACTGGCGACCAACTCGCGCCAGAAGGGTTCGGCGTAGGCGGGCATCTCGGGGATCGCCTCGCCATCGACGCTGGCGCCGTCACGCAGTTGCTGGATCAGCGTCTTGAGTGCCTCCACCTGCTCGGCCCACTGACCATCGAGTTGGTCGAGCAGCTCCTCCAGGCGCTCGCTGAGGCGGCCGTATTTCACCGGGTCCTCGTCCAGATGCTTGCGTACGTGGGAGCGCACCGCGTGCTCCATCTCCGAGGCCTTGGCACGGTCGCCCACCTGGCGATTCAGGTGCTCGTCGAACTCGGCGTCGGTGAGCTGAACCGGCGGGATGCGGGGGTCGATGCCGAGCGAGATTACGTAGTCGTCAATCAGTTTTCGCACCTTGTTGCCGATGTCGCGGCCAAGCTCCGGGGTGTCCTTGTAGCGATTGCGCGCCAGGGCGTGGATATAGGCGAGGCGCTTGGCGTCGTTGACGAACTCGAGTCCCTCAGGGCGCGGCAGCACCTCATCCAGACCACGATTGAACTCCTTGAGCTTGACCAAGAACTCGGCGCGCACCCGCTCATCGGCCAGCGCCTGTAGCGCTTCCTCGACGTCGTCCAGGTCATCCACGCCCTGGGTACGTAGCACGTCGATCACCCGCAGATGACGGTCGCGCAGCAGCGGGATCTCGTCCTTGAGACTCTGCAGGGCGCCCTCGATGTCTTCTTCGCTGTAGGCGGCCAGCGCTTCCTTGAGGTGATTGGCCACGCCGAAGTAGTCCACCACAATGCCGTGGGTCTTGCCGAAACCGGTCCGATTGACGCGAGCGATGGCCTGCAGCAGCTCCGCCTCTCGCAGTGAGCGATCCAGGTACATCACGCCCTCGATGGGGGCGTCAAAGCCGGTCAACAGCATGCTTTTTACGATCAGGAAAGCCAGTGAATCATGCTTGGCAGGGTCCTTGGGCGCTTCACCCGTGAGCGGCGGCAGCGGCTTCTTGAAGCGCTTGATGTGGTTCTCGACGGCGGTTCGATCGCTCCATCTGGCCCAGGCTGAGTCATCGTTGTTGCCGCTACTGAAGACCACGGCGAACTCCAGCTCTCGCAGCACCTGGCGGTAGCGCCAGGCCTGGATCGCGGCCTTGACTCGCAAGGGCCGGCTCAAGAGTTGGGTATCGTCCAGCGCCTTGTCCTCGGGAGAAAGCGCCATGGCTTCCTCAAGAAGCTCAACCTTGGCCCGCTCGAGAGCCTCGAAGTAGCGCAGCGCCGCCCGGCGGCTATAAGACACCAGTTGGGCCTTGTAGCCGTTGGGCAGGATGTGGGTGACGTAGTGGCGCAGGATGTCCCTTGCCTTCTCCAGGATCAATTGAGGTGCCTCGAAGATCTGTCCCTTGGTGGCGTACTTCTTCTCTATCGCCTCCAGCTCTTCCTTGCTATGGGCGCGGAACAGGTCTTCGAACAGGCCGTCAAGGCTGGCGCCGTCCTTGATTGCCCCTTTGGCGGTGCGTCCTTCGTAGAGGATAGGTACCGTGGCACCGTCCTGCTCCGCCTCCTTGATGGTGTAGCGGTCGATGTACTCGCCGAAGATGTCGTGGGTGCGCTTCTTGTCGCCCATGATGATGGGCGTGCCGGTGAAGCCGATGCGTGCGGCGTTGGGCAGGGCGCGCATCATATTGGCGTGCAGGTCGCCGGCCTGGGTGCGGTGGGCTTCGTCCACTAGGATCAGGATGTCCTCGCTGGTATTGAGTACCTCGAAGGGCTCGCTGAGGGAGGGTTTCCTCGGGGCGCCGACGCTCGTCGAGGCCTCCCGTTCGGCGGCATCTTGCCGACCGCTGTCCAGCCCTGGTGAGGCGCAGGTGTAGACCTTAGAGGGCTGTTCATCCTCGCCATCGGGTTCGTCGTCCGAGTCCCGGTACTTCTGGATGGTGCCAAACACCAGGCCCGGGCCGTCGCGTGCCAGCAGCTTCTGGAGCCGGGCGGTGTTGCCGGCCTTGTCGACGCTCTCGCCGGTGAGTTCCGCCGTCTCGGACAGTTGCTTCTGCAGGTCCTTGCGATCGGTGATTACCACCACCTTGAAGCGGCGCAGCATCGGGTCAGTGCGCAGCTTGCGCACCAGAAAGACCATGGAGAGGCTCTTGCCGCTGCCCTGAGTGTGCCAGACAATGCCGCCGCGGCGGTCGGATTCACCGTCCTGGCGGCGCGTCTTGCCATGTTTTAGTCGCTCCACGGCGCGGGTCATGCCGCGAAACTGCTGATAGCGGCACACCAGTTTGATTTCCTGCCCACCCACCTGCATGAACAGGGTGTAGTGACGCACGATATCGAGCATGTTGGCCTTGGTCAGCATGCCGGCAACCAGGCGCTGCTGAGCGGAGAGATCCGCCACCCCGAGATCGATGGCCACCTCCGCCTCGCGCTGTGGTGTCACCGTCTTCCAGCTCAGATAGTGGGTGAAGCGGGCGCCAATGGTGCCTACCCGCGCCTCATCGAAGTTGCTGGCGACCAGAAACTGGCTGGTGGCGAACAGCGCCGGTGCCCCTTCGTGCTCCTCGACTTCATTTTCCACAAAACGCTGGTCGTGATAGCGGCGTAGCTGGTCTACCGCCTGGCTGAGTCCCTCCGGTACGGTGCGGCTCTTGCACTCCACCACCACCAGCGGGATGCCGTTGACGAACAGCACCAGGTCCGGGATCACGTGACCCTTGGCCGAGTCGTGGCCAGGCGGGCACTTCACCTTGAACTGATTGACCACGGTGAAGGTGTTGTTGAGGGGCTCGTCCCAGTCGATGAAGCGCAGGGTCTGGCCTCGGCCACCGTCCCAGTCCTCGAGTCCCTCGACGGCCAGGCCGTTCAGCAGCAGCTCGGTTCCAAGCTTGTTGGCCTCCAGCACCTTGCTGGCCGGTAGGCGGATGATCGCTGCGACTGCCTGATCCAGACGCGCCTCGTCGAGCCAAGGCTCGCCATTGCGCAGATTGATTCTCCGCAGGCGCTCACGCAGCACTGGCTCCATGACCACCTGGGCGAAGCTTTCGCGGTGGGTGACGGCCGGATCATCCAGCGATCCGACCAGGTGCTGCCAACCCTGGCTCACCAGTTGGTCGATGAAGGGCTTCTCTACGTCCGTGTATTCGGGTCCTGCCATGCGTTACCCCTGTTTGACCATCGCCTTCAGCCGTGGGCGGAAGGCGTTGACGAAGTGGTTGAGCTGCTGCGCCAGCCAGGCACGGCACTCGTTGTCGTTGGTGAATTCGCCAAGTCGTGCGTAACAGGCGAAACCGAGCCGCTCAGGGTCATCCTGAAGGCGTTCCTGGGTGCCGCCAGGCAGTTCGGCGAGGATCTGTGCGCGCTCTTCGTTCAGCGTATCGAGTATTTCCGGAAGCTCTGACTTCTTTCCTGCGAGGAACACGCCGCAGATGTCCTCTCCCATGGAGCGATAGGCGGTGAGCCAGAGGCCTGGGTGGGGAAGAGGAACGCGGATATGGTTGCGGGGGCGATAGACCGGAGGCTCCTGCTCGGGATCATCGAAGCTTAAGCGGGTGAGGGACTCCCACCAGGTGCGCTCATCGGTCACCGAAGCAGATTCGCTGCCACTCTCGGCCCCGTCGTCGTCGGTGATGTCACGCAGCACGCGGCTGTCGCCAGTCTGGACATGAACGAAGGTTCGCTCGATGGTTTCCGTCTTGGCGACCACACGAGGCTGTATCGCCAAGCCCTGGTCGCCGAACTCGTAAAGCGCCACCTCGACGAGCCCGAAGCTGAAGCCCAGTGCAGCGTTGCGGGTGATCAGTTCGGCCATGCCGCTGATGCCTTCGCGGATGCCGTCACCGGCGATCAGCAGCAGGAAGCGTCCCTCGCGCAGGGCGCGGGCGGTGGCGTCCACGAAGGCGGCTTCGTCCAGGTCTGGCTTGAGCTCCCGGGCGGCCTCGAAGGGCGCATTGCCCTTGAGGCCGCTCGCCGCCGCGACCCGACGTTGCAGGTCGGCGTAGCTCCACTGGGACACGGCCCGGGCGTAGTCGAGGATCTGGGCGATCACCTTGCGCCGCGCCTCCGGGTTGCGCCACAGCTTGCACTCCACCAGCGTCAGCCTGCCACAAGGGCTGATAAAGACGGCGTCCACCGGGCCTGCCTCGGTCGAGAGTTCGGTACACAGCGGCACCAGCGGGGCGAAGGAGGGGTCCACCTCCTCAATCGGCAACAGATCCGGGTGGCTGGCGAGAAGGTCACGCAGCCAGGCCTCGTTGCGGCCATCGGTGAAGCCTAGTGGTGCCCGCCGAGCCGTGGTGAAGGCGCTGTTCTCGTCCTGTCTGAAAAGGATATTGCCGTAGGTCGGCATAGACCGGTCCGTTGTCGTTATGGGTTCGTCAGCGCCTTGGCTTCGATCGCCGCAGCGGATCGAGGTGACCATATCGGTAGTCTGCCGCTGGCGTGACGCCTGGCCCTGGTGCGCGAGACAGCCGTTCATTCAGAGGCATTGATTCGATTTGAACGAGCCGCCAGGGTGGCTAGGCCAAGGCCCGGGTCGGGTGTGCCATACCGGTAAGCCGCTCCAGCGCCAGCGCTATCAGACCATCGGAGAACAGGCGCAGCTTGCGCTGGCCGGCCACATCGTCGGGCCAGTGTTGCAGACCTTCCTTGATCGCCTCTACGTCGGCCTCGATCAGATTGCCACGGGTGTATTCAATCATTGGAAGAACCAGTTGGGTCGTGTCACCACCTTCAGCGGAAGCTTGAGTGCCGCTACCTGAGCTTCTACGGCGTCTCGCACGTCATCAGTATACGTGCCAATGCCAAGCAGTGCCGAGGCCGGCAGGTGGTGATGCACCAAGGCTTCGGCCTGGTAGCGCTCAGTCTTCTCCGGATCCTCCGGGTCTCGACGGAAGTCCTGCGCCTGCAGCAGCGGCCATGGCACGAACTCGGCAAGATCATCTAGCCGGTTGCTGAAGCGGGCCAGCGGTAGATAGGCGTCGAACTCGGGTGACCCACTAGCCGATCGGTTAAGGGATTTTCGACATCCGTGTACTCAGGACCTGTCATTGTTGCAGCTCCAAGGCGATTAGCGTTCCCTGATGGTAGGCAATCCGGTGCCCCTCGGGAAACAAGCTGCGACTGGATGGGTGGAGTGGCAAGCCGAGCACTGACGGCATTCTCAGTCCAATGTCTGATGAGATGACCAGGCAGGTAGCTCTAGCAGCTTATAGCGTGGCCGACCACGTCCAGCCTGGGTCACCAGCATCTTAGCCTCGACCTTTTCACCGCGATGGTCGTTGATGATATCTGGACTTTCTACGCCGGGGCCAATTTTCGCTGTCAGCCATTCTTTGTTGCCTTCGATCTGGAATTCGCAGCTGCCCTTATGAGGCAGGGCGCCTCCAAATTTAACCGATATAACTTTTTCGTTTTCAGAAAGGTACTCTGTGCTTAGTCTCTCGAGACTTCGCTTGACTTGACTCGCATCCTTGAAGCGGAATGATTTCTTAGCGTGCATTAAAGTGCAAACGGCTTCATTGTCATTTAGCACGCTTACAAAGCTGCGAATCTTGTCAAGAGCACGCTGGTCCATGTCAGCAGCGGCTTCCGCTAGTTGCTCATCATCGACTCCGACACTGCCATCTAGTAGGCTTCGAGTTGCCTCTAGTGCTAGTGCAACTGTACTGTCTTCGTCTAACTCAAGTTGGGTCGTTGATTCCTCGAGTTGAAAACCGAAAGATCCTCGTGCGGTGCCGGTGATCATCATTTGATACTGCTGACGGTTAGGCACCGGCCCAGTAGGCGCTAAGGTTGCATGAAGAGAGGCACCTACAGCGGTGATTGCTTCGGAAAATGCAGCCAGCGCTTTGGTTGCAAAATCAGCAAGAACCCCTTCCGAGCCTGCTACTGGTCGTCCATTGAATGTCAGAACGGCCTTGGTTAACTCTCGCTCCGGTAGGGTAGTCTCTGCCAATAGCTCAGCAACCTCTTCCAGGCGGATCTCCAAACTGGCCCTATCTAGAACGCGATCTTCAGGGATCTTGTCTAGCATCGCCTGGAGTGCATTTCGTTCAGCCTGCAATGCCACATATTCTTGATGGTTCATGCAGTGACTCCCGGATACTTCATTTCTTCAAGCGCGTGCCTTGCGCGCGAATCTGGCGATAGGGGTAGTTGGACAAATCCTTTCCAAGTGCTATTTCTACGGTGAGACCACATGCTGTACCAGTAAGACGTTTGTGCGACAAGGTCGGCAGGAGAAAGTGCAAGGGATACCAGATAAGCATCCACTTGATACTTGCGCTTGATAGCGAGCTTCGTGCTTCTGGTCAGACCGATAATCTCATCATAACGATCTTTGATCTGTAGTTGAGATATGGTTCCAGGAAACTCTATAAAACTGACTACATCAATATCATTAGGTGAGCGGCTTTCCAGTGCCTCAACGTGCTCCAGATAGCTACCATCCAGCCACTGAAAGCCTTGTGTCAGTCCCGCATCGTGTAGGCCTTGCCTGTAATTCAGGAAGCCATCGAGTATTTCGATGCGTTCCTTGGATGTGCCGAAGCGTTGGACAAGATCAATGAGCGAAACCGCATAGGGAGAGCGGGACGGAGATGTCGGACTGCCGGCATCCACGGGAGGCAGGACGCCCTCTGTGGTCCAATCAGGAATCGATACTATCATCAGTTAGCTTCCCTGCAGTCTTGCGTAAGTTGTGTCCTTTCCATTTTAGTTGTCTGATTGGCCCTACGCCATGCATTACCCCACACCCAACAGCGCTGGAAGTCGGGGAGCTGGATCTTTCCGGTGATGATTTCCTTGAGCAGATCGGGAAGCGAGCGCTTGGTGCTGTCGAAGGTGGTCATGGCAGTTCCCTGGGCGGTGTCGTCCTGGTGTTGTGATGTTGTGGCAAGCGCCCCGGTCTATGCCGGGGTGGTGGCCTGGACCTGTTCCAGTAGCGGCGTAACGCGGACGCGGCCGGTCAGGAGGTCGTCCATGAGGCCTTGTTTTTTTGATTTCAGCTTATCTAACTCTTCTTTTTGGGTTGACAAAAGATTGAGAGACTTATTGATCCTCTGGGAAATGATTTTTTGCTCTCCAAGGGGAGGGCAAGAAACAATGATTTGCTTCAGGCTTGTAGTGTTTACCCTTTGTAGGGTCACACCTTGCGTCCATTTTCGACTCTGCTTGGCAAAAATATCAGAGTTCATAAACAACATTAGGTAGTTGTTGGTGGCTAAATTTTTATTAGGCCTTAAACGGAAGCAGTCTGCCTTGTTAATTGCTTTAGGTAGACCGGATGGATATAGACATGCTCTCCCAGCGGGGTGCGTGCCATCGCCTAAAGAAGCAACTAATAAATCTCCTGGGTTGACTGTGTTCTTCGATAATAATGCTGCATGATCATTTTTAATAAAGGCGCAGTCGCTGTCGTCATAGTCAAAAGGGGTGATGTTTTGTAACCTGATGACTCGAATTCCAGGGACGGTGATATAATGCTCTGTTTTTAGATTTGACCCAAACGGACCATCGACGATAGAAGAAGACAAGTGACCAATTGTCTTGATTTTCCACTCCCTCGGAATCAACCCCAGAGGCGATTCCTGATAAAGCTCCGGCGCTTGCTCGGGGCTGGGGCGTAGCCGTCCATTTTCGTCGATGCCTCGGGTCAGCAGGTCGTGGAGCAGGCTCTCCTTGACCTTCTCCAGCTTGGCGATCAGCGCCTCGGTCTTCTGGATCTGGGTGTCGAGGGTGTCGAGGATATGGACGATGAGTTTTTGCTCATTTTGAGCGACAGGAGCATAGATCTTTGCATCAAGGTAATCCTGAAATTTCAGGTTGATAATGCCCGTAGTTTGCTGCTGGAACTGCAGAATATCTGGCTGCCGATAAAATCGAAGCAAAGCCCAATGGAGAAATCTGGGCTCTACACCACTAGCCGGACGGAGGGCTTTATAGAAGTTCGAGGTGAGAAAAGGTAGTTCACCACCCTCATTAAAAAAGAATGCGACTCGCCCCACTGGCTTCTCTGGGCTACCGCCAGAGGCCTCCAGCATGATGTCGCCTCGCTGTAAGCGCTTCGTCTGGACAATGGCTGGCGAAATCTTCCTCAGAGCACCCTGACCATTGATTCGTCCGTCAGAATCAATATCTGTCGCCCGAAGCACACGTGCATTACCCGGTGAGGGAGGCGCCCCCCACTCACCCGCATAGCTGGTCTCCAGAAGGTCTCGGATTCGCCGATAGGTCCACTCAGACATACCCCAGCCCCTCCAGATACTGCTTAAGCTCCTTGGCGGCGGTGTCGCGCTCGGCCTCGATATCGGCCAACGTCACCCGGTACTTGTCCCACCAGGTCTCGAAGGCAGAAATCACCTGCTGGCGCTGCTGACGGATATAGCGCTCGAGGATGCCTTTGAGGTCGTTGTGCAAGATGCTGCCCACCAGCGCGGCGGCGGTGGGCTCGTTCAGGGCGTCCACGGCCTGGTTCAGGCGCGTCTCGAAGTTCGCAACCTTGGCCTTGTGTTGCTTGCGCACCTGGGTGCGCTCGCTCTTCCAGGCCTTGATCTCGGCCGGGGTGGGGGCGTCGTCGTCCTCGCTTGATGCCGCTTCGTCGCCGTCGTCGCCGCTGTCGCTTCCATCGGGCTTGGCCTCGGCGGCCTTGATGCGGGCGTCCAGCTCGGCCTTGCGGGCGGCGAGTTGCTCCAGCTCGGTGACGTAGTCCTCCAAGAGAAAGTGCACCAGGCGGTGATCCAGCGGATTGGCCTTGCTCTGCTCATCCTCCAAGAGGCTACTGATGCTGGTGCGCCAGGCATCCACCACGCCGAGGCAGCCACGGGCCTGGAGGGTGCGGAACTCGTTCTTGTTGTCGAACCAGAAGCCGGCGATGATGCCGCGCACCGAGAAACGGTCGAGCATGGCGGTGGGTTCCAGGGCGGCGGTAAAGCTGCCCAGCAGTTCGTCGCGCAGTTGCGTCAGCCGCCCGCCTTCGGCGGAGAGGTGGGTGATGCTATCGCCGTGTTCGGCCCACCAGGTCTCGAAGGCGGCGATCACGCTGGCTTCCTTGGCCTTCAGGCCCTCGTTTCGCTCGATGGCAGGCTTGAGGTCGCGCTTCTCTTTGTAACGCTCGGCGAAGTCCACATAGTCGGGGTCAGGCTTTTCACAAGAGCCGCGCGGTATAAAGAGCGCCATGGGGTCCAGGCCCTGGGCGTCGAACAGCGCGCGCTTGGCGTCGATCTCCTTGACCGGTACACCGCCCTCGAGGTGGGCGCGCACATCCTGGGGCTCCGGCGGCGGGGTGTTGTCGGCGTAGCGGCGGATATTGAGGTTGTAGTCATTGTCGCGCAGCTCCTCGAGCGGCACGATTCGAGCGAAGCCGGGCACCTCGGAGAACGCCTCGAAGGTGCTGGCGATCTTCTCGATATGCTCCGGCAGCAGGTGGTTCTGGGCGCGGCCCTCGTGATATTCCCTATCGGCATTGATAAACAGTACCCGGCCCTTGCGCTCCTCGGGCTTGGCACCCTTGGCACGCAGTACCAGGATGCTGGCGGGGATACCGGTGCCGTAGAACAGGTTGGGTGCCAGGCCGATCACCGCTTCTATCAGGTCGTCCTCGAGTAGGCCGGCGCGGATGCGCTTTTCGTCACCGCCGCGAAACAGCACGCCATGAGGCATGACGGTGGCCAGCATGCCGTCGGCCTTGAGGCAGGCGACCATATGCTGCAGGAACATCAGGTCGGCCTTCTTGGCGCCCTCCGGCACGCTGCCGTAGTGGAAGCGCTCGGGGAAGTGCTGGCTCGGCGTATAGCCGATGGAGAAGGGCGGGTTGGTCAGGATGCGGTCGAAGCGCACCAGTTCGCCACCCTCGACGTGCTGCGGGTCGGTCAGGGTGTCGTCGTTGCGCAGGTCGGCGCTGCCGATGCCGTGCAGCAGCATGTTCATCTTGGCGATGGCCCAGACCGAACCGGAGGCCTCCTGGCCGAACAGGTTGAGTCGGCGTGGGTCGCCGCCCTGTTCCTCCAGGTACTCCTTGGACAGAATCAGCATACCGCCCGAGCCCATGCAGGGATCGTAGACGCTGTGATCCTCCTGGGGATTCATCAGCCGCACCATCATGCGTACCACGGTACGTGGGGTGTAGAACTCGCCGCCCTTCTTGCCGGCGGAGTCGGCGAAATCGCGGATCAGGTACTCGTAGGCGGCACCCAGCAGGTCGGGAAACTCGAAGTCCTCGTTGCGCAGCCGGTACTCGCTGAAGTGGGTGATCAGGTCGCGCAGCTTCTTGTCCGGCAGGGTGGTAGACCCTACCTTGCGGGTAAAGTCGATATGCTCCAGTACCCCGGCAAGGCTGGGGTTATGCTCCTCCAGACCGGCCAGCGCCTTGTTCAGCGCGTTGCCGACACCCTGGTGGGCTTCCTTGAGAAGAAACGACCAGCGGGCCTGCTCAGGGACGAAGAAGGTGGCCTTGTACCAGCTAGGCATGTCGATGACGTGGGCAATGTCGATATCGCTCTTGCCGGCGTGCTTGAGCTGCTCCCGGACTTCCTCTTGACGCTGCTCGAATACGTCCGAGCAGCGCTTGAGGAACAGCATGCCAAAGATGTATTCCTTGAACTCAGAGGCGTCCATGCGCCCACGCAAGATGTCGGCGGCCTTGAACAGGTGCCGTTCCAGCTGGTTGAGGGTGAGGATCATGTACTGCGATTCCCTGTCTGATAAGCCGACGGCCTTGTGCCGCCGTGTCGATGGGGGCTATCTCATCAAATTTGGCAACGGAAGGCTATGCCAGTGTGTTGGATGTCTGGTGAACCTCTGCCGTGGCTCAGAAAGCGCTTTGCCGTCGCCAACAACCCGATGCCTCGGACTGGCCGTGCAGACGGCGGGGTGGGCAGTGAAATCGCCCCGCTATGCACTGGACCGTCCGACGGATCGTCCAAACCCGGGTCAGCGCATCGTGAGGGGCAGTCGTTTCATGACTCCCCGCCGCCTGCGTGTCGGGGGGCGAGTCCGGAGTGGAGCGCATCGCCCATTGTGGCGATGGTCTCGCGCAACTCCAGTGCACCCAGCCAGCTTGCGGGAATCGCTGCCTCGTCGTGGATAGCACCCAGCAGGTTGCCGGCGATGGCGCCGGTGGAGTCGCTGTCGCCGTCATGGTTTACGGTCAGCACGAAGTCGTGGTCACAACCGCCGGCGAGGCTGGATCCGGCGTCGTTTCGGTAAGGAGTACTTCCAGGCTAGCCGAGCAGGGGGGCGATGAAATCGACCGCCTTATCCGCTCAAGATGTTCAAAGCACTCAAGCCTGATTCGAAGACATGCACCGCACGGTTCTCCGTCGACAGCGGTGACTGGGCGTGCTGATGTTGTATCCCAGGTTGGTGGTCCTGTCTTCGTCTATTTGCCTTCTTTTTCCTCGGTGTTTGTAAGTAATAGTCCTTTCTTGTATCCCCCATGCTCGTAGGGTGCCGCCGAACAATACGGCTAGGCTGAAAGTTGATTCAGGCCTTATGACAACAAGATGACAGGGTGGGCCCATGCTCAATAAAACGTTGCTTGCGTTGTCGGTTGCCGGCGCCAGTCTTGGTGTTTGTGCCGATGCCACCGTGATTCATGATGCCAACGGCTACGGTTTCGATGCCTATCGCCAGTTGGTGAGCTTTACCACCCTTGTCGTCGAGGATGGCAAGGTGGTGGCACGAGGCGATGAGCAACTGCTATCGCAGTATCCTGAACCACAGGCAACGATCGATGCAGGAGGCCGTACGCTGTTGCCTGGCCTGATCGACGCCCACGGGCATCTGATGGGGCTCGGCTATAGCCTGCTAGAGGTCGAGCTGCGTGGCCTGGCGTCGGCCGAGCAGAGCGCTGATGCCGTCGCCGACTTCGCCGCGGCAAATCCCGATCTGGAATGGATACGCGGCAGGGGATGGAATCAGGTGCTGTGGGACGGCAAGGCATTTCCCACCGCGCAAGTGCCCGATGAAGTGATTGCCGATCGCCCCGTGGTGCTGAGTCGAGTGGATGGGCATGCGATCTGGGTCAACAGCAAGGCCATGGAAATGGCAGGCGTGGATGGCGAGACCCAGGCACCGGAAGGGGGCGAGATCATTCGTGATGATGCCGGCACACCGACCGGCGTTTTCATCGACAATGCCGAGCTGCTTATCACCGACAAGATTCCCCCGCGCAGTGCACAGGAAATGGCCAAGGCCTTCGATACCGCTGTGGCACATCTGCAGGAGCTTGGCATCACCGGAATGCACGATGCCGGCGCCAGCGCCGCTGAGCTTGAGATGTACCGGTCCAGGGCCGATGCAGGTGAGTTGGGGGTGCGCATCTACCCGATGGTGTCTTCAAGCGACCCACAGCTTGACGAGATTCTCGCGCAGGGCATCCACGACGACCCCGAAGACTGGCTGGATATTCGCAGCGTCAAGATCTATGCAGATGGCGCCCTCGGCAGCAGAGGAGCGGCGCTGCTGGCACCCTACAGTGATAGACCCGATTCCAGCGGACTGATGATCCAGAATCAGGATGCCCTGCAGGCGCTGGTCGATCAGGTCAGCAGCCAGGGATTCCAGGCCAATATGCACGCGATAGGCGACCGGGCCAATCGTGTCGCTCTGGACGTCTATGCGCGTAGCCTGGAGCAGGATCCCCAGCGGCGTGAGCTTCGCCATCGCATCGAGCATGCGCAGGTGGTGAGCGTCGATGATATACCGCGATTTACGGAACTTGGCGTCATTCCCTCGATGCAGCCCACCCATGCGACCAGCGACAAGAACATGGCCGGCGACCGGCTAGGCCAGGAGCGTCTTGCCGGTGCTTACGCCTGGCGCTTTTTCATGGACAGTGGTAGTCGTATCGCCGCGGGTTCCGACTTTCCGGTCGAGCCTGCCAACCCCTTTTACGGCTTGCACGCCGCCGTGACTCGGGAAGACCGCGACGACCAGCCCGAAGGAGGCTGGCTGCCCGGGCAGAAGCTCACCGTGGCCGAAGCCCTGCGCGGCTTTACCGTCGATGCGGCCTACGCGGCGCACCAGGAGGGTAGCCTGGGTGGCTTGATGCCGGGGCAGTGGGCGGATTTTGTGCTGGTGGATACCGATATTCTGCGTGCCGATCCGGCTGAGCTCTGGCAAACCCGGGTGAGTGAAACCTGGATTGCCGGAGAGCGAGTGTTTGTGCGGGACCAATAGGCCGAAAGGTGCCCTACAAGGCTTGGAGCAAGGCCGATATGCTGAGGTTGCGGCGAAGGGGGGAGGGCGCCTGTTTACTCGTTCACGATGGCTCGATTTCAGTCTGACTCAGGGCGGTGATGGCGGTCTCGGCCAGACCCACCAGCGATGAAATGTCCAGCAGCGAGGAGTGATGATACTCGGCGAGGCCGGGCTGGGTCCGCCAGTAGCGGGAGTCCTGTCCATCGATCTCCCACCCTGGCGGAATGTCCTGGACATCCCGCGGTTCGATGCTGAACGCGGCCACCAGCCCTTCGCCCTGATGCCAGCTCAGCAAGGTGGTCAGTGGCTGGCCGTTGTCGCGATTGATGAAGCACCGAAACAACCCTTGGGTCCAGACGTTCTGGGGGCTCGGTTGCTGTTCCGGGGCGAGTTCTCCGATGGAGAGCTCGCGCCAGATGGTGCCCTTGATCAATGGCTTCCAGATGCGCTTCGACGCCTTCAGCAGGATTTCCAGATAATCGTTGCGGATCTGATGCGCCAGAATCAGCGTATTGCAGTGGTTGATGAGTTCGTCCCACTGCATGCCGACCGCCAGGTGCTCCAGCTCATGGGCGAGCAGGGCGTCCACGGCGTGTCGTGTGGAAGGGTGTTGCAGGTAGTCGTGAAGCGGGTCGGACAGTTTCAGGTCATGGCGAGAGGTTTTCATATCGGTCCCTGCTGGGAAGAGGGACGGAATGCCACCTCTTGCCCCCGAAAAGCGATGCGACGGCGTCCATGCCGTCGCTGACTTGTCACTCGACCAATCCTTGGTCGGCAAGATCAGAATAGCCCCCTTAGACGGCTGTGCCTTTGACCAGGATCAGGTGGCCATGAGCATGGTTGTGCGATAGCGCTACTTTGCTGTTTTTTGGGCACAACTGGCCCAGTGTGGCGGAAAAACCTGTGGCCAGCTCTTCGCTTCAGCGCACCGTGGCCGTGCGTGAAGCGCGGGGCGAGGCTCGTGCGCCGGCTTTACAAGGGTTCGAGGCTCATCCATGTTGCCATTCTGAATCCACCGTCGGGCAGGAGGCTCATCATGAAGAAGCTGATCAACGATCCCAGAGGCAGCGTTCGCGAGATGCTGGAAGGCATGGTGGCCCTTCATCCTGGGCTTGCGCTGATGGATGAAGAAAACGTGGTCATCGACGCTAGCTTACCTGAAGACCCTGAGCGTCGGTCGGTGGCGGTTATATCCGGCGGCGGCAGCGGACACGAGCCGGCCCACGCTGGCTACGTCGGGCGCGGCATGTTGACGGCCGCCGTGGCGGGAGACGTTTTTACCTCACCGAGCGTCGATGCCGTGCTGGCGGCGATCCTTGCCTGCGCCGGTCCACGTGGGGCCCTGCTGGTGGTAAAGAACTATACCGGGGATCGTCTCAACTTCCGCCTTGCCGCTGAACTGGCAAGGGTCCGGGGGATTCCAGTAGAGGTGGTGATGGTCGCCGATGACGTGGCGCTGCGCGATTCACTACCCCGGGAGCAGAGTCGTGGTGTGGCCGGGACGGTACTGGTGCACAAGATCGCCGGTGCCGCTGTGGCCCGTGGTCTACCCCTCGAGGAGGTCGCCGCGCTGGCTCGGGGAGCGGCCGAATCGGTGGCGACCATGGGTATTTCCTTGGGTGCCTGCACGGTGCCGGCGGTCGGCCGGCCGGGGTTCGAACTCGGTGATGACGAGATCGAATTCGGATTGGGCATCCATGGCGAGAAAGGGGTTCGCAAGTCGGCCATGCTGCCGGCGGATACCATCGTCGATAGCATGCTGGAATCTCTGAGCCAGGCGTTGTCGGTGAAGGGGTGTCGCCTGGGTGTGCTGGTCAATGGTCTCGGCGGCACACCGCCGATGGAGCTTGCCATCGTGGCGCGACGGGCCTTGACCAGGCTGCGTGAGCTGGGGGCCGAGCCGGTGCTGGGGTGGTGCGGCAACTTCATGACGGCTTTGGAAATGCCGGGGTGCTCGCTGTCGTTGATGGTGCTCGACGAAGCCCGCGAGGACTTGCTCACGTCGCCGACCGAGGTACGCATCTGGCCAGGCAGTGCCGAAGTGGCAGCGGAGGTGAAGAGTGTGACTGCCAGCGTGCTTGATGAGCCGCTGCCGGGCGCCGACGAGGCTGGACCACCCTGCGAGCGACTTCAGCGAGCGGTGGCGGCGGTGGCGAGCGCCATGGTGGCCAGCGAGGAGCGCTTGACCGAGCTCGACAGTGCCGCCGGCGACGGCGACCTGGGGGCCAGCATGGTGCGCGCGGCCCAGGCGCTGCGCAAGCTGCCGGACAGCGCTTTTGGTGCGCCTGCCGACTGCCTGGCCAGAGCCGGGGAGGCCCTGAGGCGAGCGATCGGAGGAAGCTCAGGTCCCTTCTACGCCTTTGCCCTGCTGCGTGCGTCGCAGGCATTGCCGAGCGAAGGGGAGGTCGCGGCGCAGGATTGGGCAAGAGCGCTCAAGGCCGCCGGCGACGCTATCGCCGAGATCGGAGGTGCTGCTCCTGGGGATCGCACCATGCTGGATGCTCTGGTGCCGGCCAGCCAGGCCTTCGAGGCCGCGCTGGCAGAGGGATTGGACGGATCTCAGGCCTTTGCTCGGGCGGTCGAGGCGGCCTGGCGCGGCGTCGAGGCTTCGGCCCGCATGCATCCACGCTTTGGTCGCGCGGCCTACCTCGGCGATCGGGTGATGGGCGTGCCCGACGGTGGCGCCGAGGCGGTGGCAAAATGGCTCGAGGCCATCGACCGCTCCTGCGGCCAGCGCTAGAGCGCAACCAGCACCACCCAGGCGGTGGATAGGGTGAAGAGGTAGCCCAGCAGCGCCATCAGGCCGTCTCGCGCCAGCAGGGCCAGGCCGAACAGTGATCAGAGAGAGGGGGCCGCGCCGGCTTTGCTCTAAAGAAGGGGGGCTTCGTGCTAGAGCGCCACCAGCACCACCCAGGCGGTCGATAGGGTGAAGAGATAGCCCAGTAGCGCCATCAGTCCGTCTCGTGCCAGCAGGGCCAGGCCGAACATGGTCTGAGCCGTGCCGGCGAGCGTGGCACTGAATGGGATCAGCTCCATCGGTGGCGTGGCGAGCGCTATGGCCAGACAGGCCAGGCCGATGGGGTAACGGGCGATCTGACCGGTGAATACAGTCAGCCTCGGTTTCAACAACCGATCGATCCAGGCGGCCGGCTTGCGCATCCAGCCGATGGTTCGCTCGACCTTGTCGGTCTCCACCTCACGCCGCGCCAGCCAGGCCGGCAGCCAGACACTCTTTTTTCCGGCTAACAATTGTGCTGCTGCAAGCACGACTAGCAGCGCCATCGTGGTGGGCACGCCGGGGATATCACCGATCAGCGGAGTGAGCGTGACCAGGCCTGCGACCAGCAGGATGGGGGCAAAGCTGCGCCTGCCGACGGCGTTGATGACCTCAGCCAGACTCAGGCAGCGCTTGTCCTGGCTGGCAGCCTGTAGCTGGTCGAGCAGTTCGGTCAAGGATTCTGGAGAGGACTCTGAAGCGGTGGAACTCGTCGGCATGGGGCCTCGGGCGTGGGTAAAGCGACGTAGTATGGGGGCTGGAAAAGCAGCCTGTCCATGCCGTGAACCCTGCGCGCTTGTCGCCTCCGGAGGCAGGCGGCGGTGTAGAGGCAGGCTTGCCAGGCCTGTCACATCGGTCGTCAACTGCGTCCGCGCTTGTCGATGCGACGGCGACAGAACGGTGTCCAGGCAAGGGGCGAGGCGGGTGCGAGTTTAATATAAGTAGTTTCTTATTTTTAGAAGTTGTCGTATGCTGAAACTGATACGAGTCCTTCCCTATATCGGGGAGGGCTTTTTTTGTTGCCAGGCCTGATTCTCGATCGTTGTCTTCGACGCAGGCCGACGTATAGCAGTGAGGTGCCAAGGATGTCGTTGAGACTTGCCAACCGTCTTGATGCGGAGCGTTTACAGCGCCTGATCGATGAAGCCTGCGGAACCGAACGGGCTGCCGCCGACCTGCTGGAAGAGCGACTGGAGCGTGCCGAGATTCGCGACCCGGACGAGATGCCCGATGACGTGGTCAGCATGAACAGCAAGGTTGTGCTCAGGGACGTCGACACGGACCGACTTCTGACGCGCACGCTGGTCTATCCTCATGCGCTGGCGACGACCGAAGATGGTCTATCGGTGATGGCGCCGCTGGGCGCCGAGCTGTTGACCCGTCGGGTCGGGGAAGAGTGGACGACCCAGGTGGCATTGGGGAAGCCAGGGCGCTGGCGGGTGGAAGAGATATTGTGGCAGCCGGAGCGAGAGCGTCAGTTTCATCGCTAGGGCTTGTCTGAAAAGTGCCTGCGCTCGGTAATACGGCGTTAAAAATCGGCTGGTGCGCCAGCCCGGTCAAAATACTCATTTACACCCCGTAAACTGCGCTTTCTCACCGATTTTTGCCTTGTCTAACCTTCGTTCGTCGACTTTTCGCTCATCGACTTCTCGCTCAAGGCCCAGTGAGCAGCGCAGCCGCAGCCTTTGGCATCGCCTGGATGAGCAAAGGAGGAGGGAGATGGGCCGATTCACTCACCTGTTCGCAGGGTGTGTCCTCGGGCTGGGGCTTTTCCTCGCGGCCACAGGCATTGCCGTGGCCGATATTGTCGTGCGGTTCTCCGGGACTAAGGGCATTCCCTTCACCGCTCAGTGGGAGTGGACGGGCCAAGGGCAGGAGCACAGGAGCGGGACCTGGGCGGGACGGGCGCCTCGGGTAGAGCGCCTGCCCGACGGACGGTTCAGCATGACCGTCATCCAGCAGGCGTCCGGGGGCCGGCTGGAGGTGCTGGTCACCGGGCGCGGCAATCGTTCTTCCTCGTCCAGCAGTGGTGCCGGGGCGACGATGTTGTTTTCGTTGCAGTGAGCCTGGCCGCAAGGCCATGTCGTGATCGGTTCAGCGAGGCTCGAGCTCCCGGGGCAGACGGCTGCGATGTGAATTTTTGGTCATGGGGGGCGGGATGCCCAGGTGCTTGCGCGCCCAGTGTGCGGCCTCGGCGCGGTGATGCACCTTGATCTTCTTGAAGATGTTGTACAGGTGAGACTTGACCGTATGCTCACTCAGGAACAGTTGGGTGGCGATATCCTGGTTGGACGCGCCGTTGCCGATGAAGCCGAGAATTTCCAGCTCCCGCTGGGTCAGACCGGCGACGGGTCGGTAGGTGTTGAACTGCTGTCGTCGGAAATATTCGGGTATACGGATTTAATGGTTGATGGGGCACCTTCACCCCACCAACCTGATACCACCCTCAGATGGTTGATAGATTGACCCCGTAGTTGAGTTCCTCTGCGAAGTCCGGCAGTCCGTAACCGATGGTGTAGAACGGAGAGACCTTCGCAGTCGGGGCCTTCTTCTTGTGCTTCGTGGTGTAGAGCATTCGTGCCCGCATCACCTCGAACGAGTAACCACGCCCTTCACGGTTCTTGTCCTTGGCCAGTCGGTTGATGGACTCCGTGTAAGCGTTGGTGACGGGCATGTCCGTCTCGAAGTAGGTCATGATCTCTTCGCGCCAGTTGCCCACTGCCCTGACCAGATCGCTCCAGACTTCCTTCTGGCCCTTTGGAATGGTGGCTATCCAGTCATCCAGGGCGGCTTCTGCCTGTGGCCGGGTGGTGGCGTTCCAGATGCCGTAGAAGCGTTCCTTGTGCTCGTAGGCGGCCAGCAGTTGCGGGAATGCGCCTGTCCAGGTCTCCATGATGAGTCGCTCCCGGTCTGAGACTTCGTGAGCGCGTTTCAGCAGGATTTTCCGGTCTCCTTTGAGGGTTCGGCTCTGGGAGGGTTTCAGCTCCTTTCTGAGGCCCTTGCGCACCTTCTCCAAGGCATCGTTGGCCATGCGCACCACATGGAACTTATCGACCACGATACGGGCCTGTGGCAGCACCGCCTTGACCGCTGCCCGGTAGGGGTTCCACATGTCCATGCTGACGATCTCGACCTTCTGCCGGTCTTTCAGCTTCATCAGGTAGTTGGTCACCACGTCCTGACGGCGGGTGGCCAGCAGGTCGAGCAGGGTTCGCTCCTCGATGTTGGTCAGGATGCAGCGGTAGCGCTTGTTCAGGTACAGCTCGTCGATGCCCAGAATGCGGGGCGTCTCGAAGCGGTGCCAGCGCCCCAGAAACTCGGCGCGGGCGTTGAAGATGTCACGTACCGTCTTCTCGTCCAAGCCGGTCTGTGCCGCCACAAAGGTGTAGGGGTGGTTGAAGGATTCCTTCTCCACGTATTCATGCAGCCGCAGCGTCATGCGGAAGCCGTCCACCATCTCCGGTAGCTGGGGCCTGAAGGTGGTCTTGCAGGCCCGGCAGGTGTACCGGCGGCGGACCACCCAGAGGGTGACCCGCTTGCCGTGGATGGGCAGATCACGATAGGGAACATCACGCTTGCCGAACCGCACGAACTCACCCTGCACGCCGCATTCCTCGCAGGCGATGGGATCGGGCGCGTCCACCTGGAAGTGCATTTCGTCGTCGGTGGATTTGCAGCCCAGCACCTGGTACTCAGGCAGGTGCAGGATGTTGTCGGGCATTTCGGTCATGCGGCGTGCTCCTTACGGCTGGCGAGTGTCACGTTGGTGAGCTTCACCTACCTCTCCTCTCTTGCAAACAAGCATACTACCCCCTAGTATTTATATACTACCCTCCAGTATAGTTTTTGGGCCACTAAAGAGACGACTGCATGCACACGATCAAAGACAAAGCGAAGCTATTAACCCGCGTTCGGCGCATTCAGGGGCAGACGGCCGCACTGGAAAGGCAGCTTGACGAGGAGGGCGACTGCACGGCCGTGCTGCAACAGATCGCCGCGATTCGTGGGGCGGTGAATGGACTGATGGCAGCCATCATTGAGGGGCACTTGACTGATCACGTCGTCAGGGAACCCGAGTTGGAGCAGCGGCAACAAGACTTGGAAGCGGTGCTGCAGGTCATCAAGTCCTACCTCAAGTAGAACATCACGAGCTACAGCGTGGGTACCCTAGCTGTAAGAGGCGAACTTTGGCAGTGATTTAATATCCGCGCCCCTGAAGTTCTTGCGGAACCGGAGCTGTTAGCAGGGCTTCGCCATCAATCGCCACCACTTTCATTGGTCTTGCTGACCATAATTTTTATCAACTCGGAGTATTACAGTATGCATGGTCACAGGCTCGAAGAATGGCAACACAATCATGTTTTTGGTCAAGATCGTAAAAAATCCGGTGAAATACGCTCACTGATCGTCGTCGCTCTAACTGTCGTCATGATGGTTTGGGAAATTCTGGCCGGTGTCTTATACGGTTCGATGGCCCTCCTGGCCGATGGCCTTCATATGGGCTCTCATGCTGTCGCTCTGGGTATTGCAGCCTTCGCCTATGCATACGCTCGCCGCAACGCAGGCAATACACAGTTCTCATTTGGCACCGGGAAGGTCAATGCGCTAGGCGGGTTCACCGGCGCGGTCCTGCTGGCAGGCTTCGCCCTGTATATGGTGATCGAAAGCATCGACCGCTTCATCCACCCGGTAGAAATTTCGTTCAATGGAGCTATTTTCGTCGCCGTCATCGGCTTGATCGTCAATGGAGTATCGGCCTGGATACTGGGCGGGGAAGACCACGACCACGGGCATGGGCATGGGCATGGGCATGGGCATGGGCATCATGATCATAACCGTCGAGCTGCCTACTTCCACGTACTCGCCGATGCCTTAACTTCTGTATTGGCGATTGCTGCCTTGCTGGCCGGAAAGTATGCGGGCTGGGACTGGATGGACCCGATCATGGGTATCGTCGGCGCGTTACTTATCACTCGCTGGTCATGGCATCTGTTGAAAGACACCTCCCGCGTGCTGCTTGATCAACAGCGCAGTGACTTGGAGCACGACGTCAGACATGCCATTGAGAGTGACGATGCACGAATCAGCGATCTGCACCTCTGGGCCATTGGTCCGAATATTCACGCCGCCATCGTCTCGGTCGTGTCGCATGACCCGGAGGCGCCTGCCGTCTACAAGCAGCGTATCCAGGCTCAGTGCCCGTCATTAGTACACATTACAGTCGAGCCACAGCGCTGTCTCACTGGTCCGGAGAATACCGGCTCCAGGATACGATGAGCTGATTGAGCGGGCTGGGCCGAAATAGTCGGTTTTGGTACGGGCGAGGGAGTTGCTCTGCATTCAGCTTGGCCTCGCCCTCTCTCCAAGCCATGTAAGTGTCATTGTCCATACACGTTCCAGGCTTTGTAGGTACCTTAATGGCCTGAGTGACATATCAACCAAGGAATCCGATGAAGTGGGGAGTTGTTACCTCCCCATGATACCCAGAGATCAACCAGATATTCCGGATACCCAAATATTCGAACATCTGCTGAAGCAGCGGACGCGACATCCACAGGGCGCCATCGAGGAGTTGGATGATTCCCTTGCAGATATTGTCCAGTTCGTCGCGGCGATAGAAGATGCCCTGAAGGTGCAATGACGCCAGCAATTCAGCGGCTTGTTCCTGGCTGGCCAGGTTAAACGCCGCCAGCAGAATGTCGGGAAACTGTGCCTTGAGCTCGTGGCAGCGATGCATGTCGCTGTGTGACAGCTGATCGGCGTCCAGTAGCCACAGTTGCACACCAGGAGGTGAGTTCGACAGTTCCGCTTCCAGGCCGGACACCGCCTCCGGGGCAAGAGGACTGACCTGGCAGTCGAGTACCTGGCTCAGGTGATGGGTGAACAACTGCGACTGCACGTTGGGGTGCGTGATCAGCCGGACGATCGGACCTTCCTGAAGGGCAGACATCGTCCCCTCCCTGTTCCCATGCGATGATTGATCGTTATCGTTTTTTGGTGATGCCGATTTAGTATCGTTATCGATACTAATATGCTTGTAAATGACCATTGGGCGTGAACTTTGTCATTTCCGAAGAATGGTTTTTTTGATTCGGGCCGCAAAGGATGGCCGCTGAGCGCCGTGGGTCGTAGGTGTCAGCACGCTGAACTGTGCGCCATTCGTCGTCTAGTCCATCGGAATTCTCACGAGGGAGTGTGATGCCGCTGTCATTGTGGATGTCTCTGGCCGCCATCTGTGCCATGGGGGCCATGTCTCCTGGTCCAAGTCTGGCCTTGGTGCTTCGTCATACGCTGGGAGGGGGGCGCAGCTCCGGGGTGGTGGCGGCGATCGCCCATGCGCTGGGCGTCGGCCTCTACGCCTTGCTGACCGTCTGGGGACTGGGGGAGGTGATCGAACGCCATCCCTCCGCCTTTCGCGTGATCACGATCGGTGGGGCACTGTATCTGGCCTGGCTTGGCATAAAGGCGCTGAGGGCCGGGCGTGGCGGAGCGCTGGGCGCCCGACCCACCGCCGCCAGTCACCGCGTCGCTGCGAGAGAAGGGCTGTTGGTTGCCCTGGGTAATCCCAAGCTGATCCTGTTCTTCGTCGCGCTGCTCAGTCAGTTTGTCAGCCCCGAAATGTCCTCGATCGAGCGTGCCATCATTGTGCTGACGGCGATGCTGATCGACGGTGGCTGGTACGTCATCGTGGCGTTGGGGCTGTCGCACTCCCGCGTGCTGCCCTGGCTCCAGGCTCGCGCCCACTGGATCAATCGCATCAGCGGGGTGCTGCTGCTGGGGCTGGCGCTGAGGGTACTGGCGGGATAAGGCCGCCGCCGGCTGCGAGCATGTCGTGGCCGAGGCTGCTGGCGATGTCGGTTCATGCTGGCGCCGAGCGATGGAGGATGGCGTCCAGCGGACTTGCCGTCGGCAACACGCCATAGGCCGGGCTCGGGTGCTGGCCCAGGCGGGTGCGGCAGAAGGTATCCGCCACCTCGTGCGGCGCGTGCTGGACCAGCAGCGCTGCCTGGGTGCACTGGGCCAGCCACTGGGTCAGCCAGCGGGCCCTGGGCACCAGGTCTTCGCTGGTCTGTGGCTGAGGCAGCAGGGCCAAGGCGCGATCCAGATCCGGATGTCCACCTCGGGCATGCTCGAACAGCTGATACAGGGCCGCCATGGCCTCGGGGTGTCGCGCCATGACCCGCAGCACGTCGAGGCAGATCACGTTGCCGGATCCTTCCCAGATGGAATTGACCGGCGCTTCGCGGTAGAGCCGCGCCAGCGGTGCTTCCTCGACGTAGCCGATGCCTCCGAGGCACTCCATGGCCTCGGCCATGAAGCCGGGGGCGCGCTTGTTGTGCCAGTACTTGGCCAGGCTCGGCAGCAGCCGGGCCAGGGCGCGCTCCTGCTCCTCCCCGCGGCTGGCGCCGTCGAAGGCCTGAGCGGTGCGCAGCATCAGCGCTACGCCGGCCTCCACCTCCAGCGCCAGATCCGCCAGCACCGCCCGCATCACCGGCTGCTCGGCCAAGGGCGCCCCGAAGGCATGACGCTGACAGGTATGCTGCCAGGCCTCGCGCCAGGCCTGGCGCATCATGCCCACCGGTGCGCTGGCGGCGTCGAGACGGGTCTGCTGAACCATTTCCAGGATGGTGGCGATGCCGCGCCCAGGGTCGCCGAGCGGGTGGGCCCAGGCCCCCCGATATTCGATCTCGGCGGAGCCATTGGCGCGATTGCCGCACTTGTCCTTCAGTCGCTGAATCTCGATGGCATTGCGCTCGCCATCAGGGGCGAAGCGAGGCACCAGGAAGCAGCTGAGGCCTTCGTCTCGCTGAGCCAGGGTCAGGAAGGCGTCGGACATGGGGGCGCTCATGAACCACTTGTGTCCGTACAGGCGCCAGCCGTCCTCGCCATGTTCGGCTCGGGTGGTGTTGGTGCGCACATCGCTGCCACCCTGCTTCTCGGTCATCGCCATGCCGAAGGTCAGGGCGTGCTTGTCGCTCGCCGGTAGGGCCCTGGAATCGTAGTCCTCGACGAGCAGCCCAGAGGCCCACCAATCCGGCAGCGAGCGTTCTCGACGCAGCACCGGGTAGGCGGCATGGGTCATGGTCACCGGGCAGCAGATGCCAGTTTCGGCCTGGGTCAGCAGATAGAGTCCCGCCACGTGCGCCTGATGACCGCCGCGCCCCTCCTCCGTCCAGGCCATGGTATGGACGCCACGGGTGGTAGCCAGGCGCATCAGGGCGTGGTAGGCCGGGTGGTAATCGACGGCGTCGAGCCGGCGACCGTGACGATCGAAAAGTCGCAATGAGGGTGGGTGGCGGTTGGCCTCGTCACCCAGTCGCTGGGTCTCCGCACGACCGACATCCTGGCCCAGCAGGGACAGTCGGCAACTCACCCAGGCCGGCGCCAGATGGGCCAGCCAGAACTGAAGCACGGCGTCGTCGGCGAAGGCGTCGAAGGGAAGAGAGTACGGCTGATTGTCGACCCGGTGGCTCGCCAGGCACTCTCGCGGAGCTTGGTCATGCATGGCCCTGTCCTGATGACGAAAGACCTGATATTCAGCATGGTGTGCTGTGCCCCTCGGGTCAAACGAGAGGGATGACGCAACGGGACGGGATGGGTAGTCTTGGGGCTTTCTCGGTGGAGCCCTTCGATGTGCCCTGTTTCCTCTTTCGACTCGGCTCCCACGGCCTCTGGCGTGACGAATGCTGGCGAGGCGTCCCCTGACTACCAGCGTGAGGCGCCCGCAGCGGTGATCGCCCGGGAGCGTGTGCAGGTGGTGGATGCCCGCAATCGTCCCTGTGGCAGCGCCTGGCGCGCAGAAATGCGCCGCTATCGGTTCTGGCACCGCGCCACCTACATCGTGGTACGCAATCGCCGTGGTGAACTATGTGTGCAGCATCGAACGCTGACCAAGGAAGCCTTTCCCGGCGGACTGGACCTGGCGGCGGGAGGCGTGGTCGGCGCCGGGGAGGCGGTCCACGTCTCGGCACGTCGTGAGCTGGCCGAGGAGCTCGGTATCCGCGCAGTAGCGCTGCGCCATTGCCTGGAGTTTCGCTACGATGAGGACGGGTATCGCATCTTCGGCAGCGTCTACTGCGTAGAGTGGGACGGCCCCTTGTCGCTGCAGGCCGAGGAGGTCGCCAGCGTGGCCTGGATGTCACCGCGTCGAGCCCTCGAGCTCGCCGGCGTGACGCCGGATACGCGGCTGGCCCTCGAGTTGTTGCTCGAGCGCGAGGGGGACAACTGAATGCCGCTTTGCCGCCAGGGCGTTGCGACTGGCGCAATGACGTCTGGCATGTCATCGTGAAGACAGTAAGCGCGAGTTCATCCCATGACCCTGCATGATGTCGAGTGCCGCACCCATAGCGGCGAGCCCTTCAACCTCCGCGCCCTGCGTGGCCAGGTGCTGCTCGTGGTGAACGTGGCGAGCAAGTGCGGCTTCACCCCTCAGCTGGCGGAGCTGGAGGCGCTCTATCGTGAACACCGCGAGCGCGGCTTCACCGTGCTCGGGTTCCCTTGTAACCAGTTCGCACGGCAGTCGCCGGAGTCCGCAGAGCAGTTCTGCGCTTTCGGTGAGCGTGAGTTCGGTGTCACCTTTCCCTTGATGGAAAAGGTCGAGGTCAATGGCGCCAAGGCCCATCCGCTGTTCAAGCGCCTGAAGGCCGAAGCCCCAGGATGGATGGGAACACGCGCCATCAAGTGGAACTTCACCAAGTTTCTGGTCGCTCGAGACGGCCGTGTGCTCAAGCGCTATGGGCCTCGCGATGGGGGCGACGCCATGATGCTGGACCTCGAGCGGGCACTGGACGAATCCTGACCTCTTTGCCGGTCAGCGTATGTCTCCTCCGCGCGCCACCACCAGCCGTTCCACCAGTTCGTTGTAGCGATGGCGCACCATCATGGTGGTCAGGCCCGAAAACAGTGCCCAGAACTTGCGTCGCCAGCCCTTGAGGCGAAGGTTGTGGGCGACCAGACGGCGCATCAATTGGTGGTCATCGAACTTGCGCCACTCACCGGCGACCGACATCTGCTGACGCGACAATACCGGCGCCAGCTCGATCCGAAAGACCCATTCCAGGTCCTTGAGGGCGATGCCGGCGCGCTCGATCACCTCGACCATCCGCGCATAGTCGGACTCTCTGGGCTCGCGTTCGAGCCACATGGGCGCCAGGGCAAGCCACAGCTCGCCGCGTTCATCGACCAGGGTCTGTGCATCCATCGGGCGGTCTCCTCAAGCGGTGGGCAGCATCCTGCCCGACCCCGTGCCGGTGGGCAAGAGAGCGACGCGATCGCCAGCACAGCCGGACAGGGCCCTGGTGTGTTCAGGCGCAATGCGCGGCAAGGAAAAGCGCGGGAAGTCAGGGGCATGTGCACAAAGGCGGACAGGGCGGCGCTGTGCCGCTAGAATATCGCGACCACGCTCTACACATTGGATGGCTCTCCCTCGGGAGCCGCGAGTAACGAAGAGGTCTGTCGTGATCATCAAGCCCAAGGTACGCGGATTCATCTGCACCACCACCCATCCCGTCGGTTGCGAGAAGAACGTCCTCGAGCAGATCGAGGCGACCCGTGCGCGCGGCCTCGATGCATCCAAAGGGCCCAAGAAGGTGCTGGTCATCGGCGCCTCCAGTGGTTACGGTCTGGCCGCGCGCGTCACTGCGGCCTTCGGCTACGGCGCCGATACCCTGGGGGTGTTCTTCGAGAAGCCGGGCAGCGAGAAGAAGCCGGGCACGGCGGGCTGGTACAACTCTGCCGCCTTCGACAAGTTCGCCAAGCAAGAAGGGCTCTACAGCAAGTCCATCAATGGCGACGCTTTCTCCCACGAGGCTCGTGACAAGGCGATTGAGCTGATCAAGGCCGACATGGGCCAGATCGATCTGGTGGTCTACTCGCTGGCTTCCCCGGTGCGCAAGCTGCCCGATTCCGGCGAGCTCAAGCGCTCTTGCCTGAAGCCCATCGGCGAGACCTATCGCGCTACCGCCATCGATACCAACAAGGACACCATCATCGAAGCCCAGGTGGAGCCGGCGACCGAGCAGGAGATCGCCGACACCATCGACGTCATGGGTGGCCAGGATTGGGAACTGTGGATGGAGGCGCTGTCCGAGGCCGGCGTGCTGGCACCCGGCGCTCGCAGTGTGGCGTTCAGCTACATCGGTACCGAGATCACCTGGCCGATCTACTGGCACGGCGCCCTTGGCAAGGCCAAGGAAGACCTGGACCGGGCAGCCTCCGCCATCGATGACTCGCTCAAGCAGAGCGGTGGTGGCGCCAACGTGGCGGTGCTGAAGTCCGTGGTGACCCAGGCCAGTGCGGCGATTCCGGTCATGCCGCTGTACATCGCCATGGTGTACCGCGTGATGAAGGAGCAGGGTCTGCACGAAGGCACCATCGATCAGCTCAATCGCCTGTTCGGCGAGCGCCTCTACGGTGGCGAGGCGACCACCGATGACGTCGGGCGCCTGCGCCTGGACGACTGGGAGTTGCGTGACGATGTCCAGCAGGCGTGCAAGGACCTGTGGCCCCAGGTGACCAGCGACAACCTGTTCGACATCACCGACTACGCCGGCTACAAGCACGAATTCCTGAAGCTGTTTGGCTTTGAGCGCGATGACGTCGACTACGACGCCGACGTTGATCCTGTCGCCGAGTTCGACGTGGTGCAGCTGTAAACCAGAGGACTGCCGTTCGGCGATGAAGGAGGCCGC
>NZ_JASHIT010000039.1:0-52516 GCF_030733595.1 Halomonas sp. MMSF_3323
TCGCCGGGGCGCGAGGGTGTTGTCTGATGCGCTTCTTCGTCACTTCGTGTGGATCTGGCCTTCATGCCTTCATGCCTGCTGGTGCTGCAACTGCTGCTCCTTGCGCGCGGTGATCGCCTTGAGCTTGAGCGATGCCAGCATCCCGACGATGCCCATGCAGGCGATGTAGCCGAAGTACAGCTGGTAGGCGGTGACCGCCTCGAAGCGTGCCGACAGGAAGCCGTAGATCTGCGGCAGGAAGATGTCCGGGGTGTAGGCGAGCAGCGAGATTACGCCGATGGCCAGTCCCGCCACCTCCATGGAAATATCGCAGTCGTCGAGTATCGCCCAGTACAGTCCGCGCAACGCATAGGTGAGCACACCGATCATCAGCACCACCGCCAGCAAGGCCACCGTGCCCACCGAGGTCGGCATCAGGATCAAGGTGGCCAGAAAGGCGGTGGCGCCTAAAAACAGCAGTGCCAGCACATTGGTCTTGCCGAAGCGGTCACCGAGAAATCCGGCGGTGATGCCGCCGATAGGGCGCATCCACAGCTTGGCCACGGTGATGGCGCCGGCGGCGACGGCGGTGACGCCATATCCCTCCTGGACATAGGCCGAGAAGGAATAGGTCGCCCAGAACAGCTGGTAGCCGCACAGGATGATAAGCGCAACCAACCACAGCGCCGGAATCGACGCCAGATGCTTGAGGTCGGCGAGTACATTGCCGCTGGTCTTGATCTTCTTGGCGCGTATCTCTGAGCCGTCATGGCGAGTGAAGAAGATGAAGGTCAAGGCGGCGATCACCAGACAGGTGAACGAATACATGTAGACCACCACCTTGAGCGCCTCGGTGGTGTTGTCTTGCTGGTCGTTGAGGTAGTACGCGAACAGGCTGATCGCAATGGTCGCCAGGATCGCCTCGATCAGTCCGCGCCCGCCATCGAGGATACCGAAGAAGCGACCCTGCTCGTCTTTCTTGGCCAGCATCTTCACCCCCTTCAGCATCGCCGACCAGAAGGTCAGCCCCGAGGTCAGTCCCCAGCCGAGAAAGACCATCGTCAGCATGACGCCGGAAGGGATGGTCGCGAACAGTAATCCGAGCAGCCCGGTGCCGGCCATGGAGACCGTCACCAGCAGGCGGGGCGAGAACTTGTCGGCGAGCCAGCCGCTGGGCAGGTAGCACAGGAAGAACACGACACCCAGCATGGAATAGAAGTTACCGAGTTCACTCGAAGTGATGTTGAAGACCTCGAGGATCGGTGTTTCGAAATTCTGGCGCAGGTAGAGCAGGGGGTAGATGGACCCGGCCGCCAGCAGCATCAGACTGAACTGGAAGTAGCGCTTGCGATTGGACTTGTTGGCGATGGCCGGAGGCAGAGCAGCGTGGTCTGTCATTGTTGTGGCTCCCTCGATCCAGGATCGATTGGCGTGGCATGCGTGGCATGCGTGGTGGCGCGGGGCCTGCAGGCATGCTCGGCGAGGCCCTGGCCGGCGCTTCACGCAAGGGCCCCGGGGCACCGGACGAGAAGGCAGGGAAATAAATGACAGGTCGCGCGGTGGATCTGCAGAAGTGCCGCAAAGGACGCATCGAACTGCCGGATCAGCGATCGATCGAAGCCTAGGAGGCGGGTCTGAGAGCGTCAATTTTATTCCATATAGGGAATAAGATTTCTATATATGGAAAATAAGGAGAGGATTGGGTTAGTCGATTGATTTTTAAGAAAGTACTGACTGTTACAACGGCTTTTCGAGGTAAGGGGCCAGGCTGAAGCCAGGGGCGGGAAACTACCATGGGAGGATGAAAATCCTTTAAACAACAAGGTAATGAAGAGGCTGAATATCTAATATTTGCTGTTTTGTGCGAGCTCGGTGAAGGCCAGACGTTTGGCTGATTTACGTCGATGAGTGGTTGCCGGGGCAGGGGCTGAAAGGCGTCCGTGTACCGCTAAAGTCTAAAGCTATCGGCTTTGCGTTTTGTGTGGCTGTGTCCGATCATTTGATCATCAAGTGATTTGATTGATCATTTTCTGGGAGAGGTATCCGCAGCGTTGGCTTGCTCGGATGCACGCAAGGCCCGACCACCACGACGAGTCCGAGGATTCGCGTCGGCGGTACAACAATATCCCCGCCAAGCGGGTAACGATCAGGAGTGCGCCATGAAGCCGTCTTACACCCTCCGTCCTCTTTGCGCGGCGCTGTCCAGGCCGCTGGTGCCGGCAAGCGCGCTGGTGCTGTCGCTGGGCGCGTCAGCCGCCCAGGCCGAGACCATCACCGTCGCCACCGTCAACAACAACGACATGGTGATCATGCAGAGCCTGACCGAAGCGTTCGAGAAGGCGCATCCGGACATCACCCTCGACTGGGTGGTACTGGAAGAGAACGTGCTGCGTCAGCGCATGACCACGGATATCGCCACCCAGGGTGGCCAGTTCGACGTCATGACCATCGGCAGTTACGAGGCTCCGATCTGGGCCGAGCGGGGCTGGCTCGAGCCGCTGGATGATCTGCCCGAGAGCTATCAGGTCGATGACCTGCTGGGACCCGTGCGCGATGGCCTGAGCCACGAAGGCAGCCTCTACGCGCTGCCGTTCTACGCCGAAAGCTCGATGCTCTACTACCGCAAGGATCTGTTCGCCGAGGCCGGTATCGAGATGCCCGAGCAGCCCTCCTGGAGTCAGGTGCGCGACTGGGCAGAAGCCCTGCATGACGACGACGGCGAAGTGGCCGGCATCTGTCTGCGTGGCAAGCCGGGCTGGGGCGAGAACATGGCCTTCGTCTCGACCTTGACCAACACCTTCGGTGGCCGCTGGTTCGACATGGACTGGAACGCCCAGATCGACAGCCCGGCCTGGCAGGAGGCGGTCGCCTTCTACGTCGACCTGCTCGATAACTACGGTCCGGCCGGTGCCAGCTCCAACGGCTTCAACGAAAACCTGGCGCTGTTCTCGCGCGGCAACTGTGCCATGTGGGTGGACGCCACCTCGGCGGCGGGCAAGCTGTTCGATGCCGATGAGTCCCAGGTCGCTGACCAACTGGGCTTCGCCCCGGCGCCGGTGGCCGAGACCCCCAAGGGCTCTCACTGGCTGTGGGCCTGGGCGCTGGCCATTCCCGCTTCTTCGGATGCCAAGGATGCGGCTCGTCAGTTCGTGACCTGGGCCACCTCGCCGGAGTACGTGGCCCTGGTCGGCGAGCGTGAAGGCTGGACCAGCGTGCCCCCCGGCACCCGCCAGTCCACCTACGACAACGCCGAGTACATCGAGGCCGCGCCCTTCGCCAGCTTCGTGGTCGACGCCATCAGCAAGGCCGACCCGCTCGACTCGAGCCTCGAGCCGAACCCCTACGTGGGCGTCCAGTTCGTCGGCATCCCCGAGTTCCAGGCCATCGGCACCCAGGTCGGCCAGATGGTGGCCTCGGCCCTGACCGGCGAGACCAGCGTCGAGCAGGCGTTGTCCGCCGCCCAGCGGGCTACCGAGCGCACCATGAAGCGCGCCGGCTACACCGACTGAAGCTCGTTCGCGGGCCGGCCTCCACGGTCGGCCCCTGGCTCCGATCGCCTGCGGACTTACCCCGCAGGCCTGACCAAGCGTGATCCCCCATGAACAAGAACCGTACTTCCGGGCGCACCGTCGGAGGGCTTCGCACCCTCTCGCTGCAGGCGCCGGCCGTTACTCTGCTGCTGCTGTGGATGATCGTGCCGCTGGCGATGACCGTCTGGTTCTCGTTTCAGCGCTACAACCTGTTGATGCCGAGCATGACCGGCTTTGCCGGTTTCGAGAACTACGAATACCTGCTGACCGACCCGGCGCTGTGGTCGGCGATGGGCACCACCCTGCTGCTGGTGGGCTGGGTACTGGCCATCACCGTGGTCGGTGGCACCCTGCTGGCGGTGCTGTTCCAGCAGGACTTCATGGGGCGCGGCGTCGCCCGAGTGCTGGCGATCTCGCCGTTCTTCGTGATGCCCACGGTCAGCGCCCTGGTGTGGAAGAACATGATGATGCACCCGGCCAACGGCGTATTCGCCTGGCTCGCCGAGAGCCTGGGGCTGCCGGCGGTGGACTGGTTCTCGAGCCTGCCGCTGACCTCGATCATCATCATCGTGTCCTGGCAGTGGCTGCCCTTTGCGCTGCTGATCCTGCTGACCGCGATGCAGTCGCTGGACGACGACCAGGTCGAGGCTGCGCGCATGGATGGTGCGGGCCCGGTGGCGATCTTCTTCTACATCACCCTGCCGCACCTGAAGCGTGCCATCAGCGTGGTGGTGATGATCGAGATGATCTTCCTGCTGACAATCTTCGCCGAAATCTTCGTCACCACCTCGGGCGGACCGGGGCTGGCCACCACCAACCTGGCCTACCTGATCTACATCCGCGCGCTGCTCGACTTCGACGTGGGCACCGCCTCCGCCGGCGGCGTCATCGCCATCATCCTGGCCAACATCGTCGCCATCTTCCTGGTGCGCATGGTGGCCAAGAACCTCGAGCAGTAGCGCCTTGCGGCCGCTGACGACCCATCGACCAACAACAAGCTGACGAGGTGCACCACATGACCACCACCACTACCACCGGCGACAGCGTCAAGGCGCCGGTCGCCGACGCCGGGCGAGGTGCCTCGGCCCTGCGGGCCCAGCGCAGGCGCAAGTTCGGCATCACCCTGCTGGGCTGGGGCGTGGCCCTGATCATCTTCTTTCCGATCTTCTGGATGATCGTCACCGGCTTCAAGACCGAAGCCGAGGCCATCGCCGATCCCAGCCTGATCTTCACCCCGACGCTGGAAAGCTATGTCGAGGTACAGGAGCGGGCCGACTATCTCAAGTTCGCCTGGAACAGTGTTGTCGTTTCCTTTGGTTCGACCCTGCTGGCGCTGTTGATCGCGGTGCCCTCGGCCTATGCCATGGCCTTTTTGCCGACCAAGCGCACCAAGGGCACCCTGCTGTGGATGCTGTCCACCAAGATGCTGCCCTCGGTGGGCGTGCTGGTACCGATCTATCTGTTGTTTCGCGACTTCGGCCTGCTCGATACCCGCATCGGCCTGACCATCGTCTACACCTTGATGAACCTGCCGATCGTGGTGTGGATGCTTTACACCTTCTTCAAGGACCTGCCCAGGGAGATTCTGGAAGCGGGCCGCATGGACGGTGCCAGCACCTTCCAGGAGGTGTGGTACCTGCTGCTGCCGCTGACCCTGCCGGGGATCGCTTCCACCGGATTGCTGTCGGTGATCCTGAGCTGGAACGAGGCCTTCTGGAGCCTGAACCTGACCACCTCTCAGGCGGCGCCGTTGACCGCTTACATCGCTTCCTTCTCCAGCCCCGAGGGACTGTTCTGGGCCAAGCTGTCGGCGGCCTCGACCATGGCCATCGCGCCGATCCTGATTTTTGGGTGGTTGACTCAAAAGCAAATGGTCCGTGGCCTGACCTTTGGCGCGGTGAAGTGACCGAGCTTCGGCGCGATGAAAAAACCGATCTTCGGCGCGGTGAACGACGCACCGGCAGACAGATATTCCAGGCGGCGCCGAGGCGCCCCTGACAGAACTTCGAGGACAACAAGATGGCAACACTGACACTCAACCAGGTGGTCAAGAGCTTCGGCGACACCCACGTCATCAAGGGCGTCGATCTGGAGGTCAAGGACCAGGAATTCGTGGTCTTCGTCGGCCCGTCCGGCTGCGGCAAGTCGACCCTTTTGCGGATGATCGCGGGACTCGAAAGCACCAGTGACGGCGATATCGTCATCGACGGCCAGCGGGTCAATGACCTGGGGCCGGCGGAGCGGGGGCTGGCCATGGTGTTCCAGAGCTATGCGCTGTACCCCCACATGACGGTGGAGGACAACATGGGCTTCAGCCTCAAGCTGGCGGGGGTGTCCCAGCAGGAACGCCGCCAGAAAGTGCTGGACGCGGCGAAGATCCTGCAGCTGGAGCCCCTGCTCGAGCGCAAGCCCAAGGCGCTTTCCGGCGGTCAGCGCCAGCGCGTGGCGATCGGCCGCGCCATCGTGCGCAACCCCAGCATCTTCCTGTTCGACGAGCCATTGTCCAACCTGGATGCGGCGCTTCGGGTACAGATGCGCATCGAACTGGCGCGTCTGCACGAAGAGCTCAAGGCGACCATGATCTATGTGACCCACGACCAGATCGAGGCCATGACCATGGCCGACAAGATCGTGGTGCTCCAGGGCGGCGTGGTGGAACAGGTCGGCTCGCCGATGGAGCTGTATCACCATCCGCGCAATCGTTTCGTGGCGGGGTTCATCGGCTCGCCCAAGATGAACTTCCTGAAGGTCGAGGCCGTTGCCGGCGACGCCCAGGGGGTCGAGGTGCGTGTGCCGGGCGGCGATACCGTCAAGGTGCCGGTGGAAGGCGACGAGGTGGCCCAGGGCCAGGCGCTGGAGCTCGGCATCCGTCCCGAGCATCTGATGCTCGACGACCAGGGACCGCTGAAGGCCAGCGTCAGCGTGATCGAGCGGCTGGGCGGACAGACCTCGCTGTACGTGGAGATGGACGGCGACTTGCTGACGCTGATGGTGGATGGCGACGTGACCCACCGGGTGGGAGACGAGATCCGCTTCGGCTTCGAGCCGGGCCGGGCACATCTGTTCGGTGAGCAGGGTCTGGCGCTGGCAAGCCTGGAGCGTCACCCGCTGGCATCGCTGACCCGCCAGGACAATCGTGCCGCCAGTACCGCGGAAGCCTGAGGAGCGACCATGACGACCCTGATCTTCGACTGCGATGGCGTGCTGGTGGACAGTGAGGTGATCGCCGAGGCGACCCTGGCCGAGCGGCTGGCCGAGTGGCTACCCGACCTCGACGTCGAGGCGGCCCTGAATGAAGCCCTGGGCCGCACCACCGCGGCGATTCTCGAGCTTCTCGACGGCCAGAGCGCCCACGCGCTGCCCAAGGACGCGCTGGCCCTGCTCGACGACGAGATCGAAGCCCGCCTCGCTCGCGAACTCACCGCCATCGATGGCGTGGCGCAGGCGCTGTCGGCGATTCCCGGTGCCAAGGCGGTGGTCTCCAACAGTCGTCGTCAGCGGGTCGTCGCCTCGTTGTCGCGCACTGGTCTGGATCAGGTGCTGGGCACGGCGCCGATCTTCTGTGCCGAGCAGGTCGACAAGCCCAAGCCCGATCCCGGCGTCTACCTGCTGGCCGCCGAGACCCTGGGGGTCAGCCCTGGTGCCTGCCTGGTGGTCGAGGACTCCATCGCCGGTGCCAGCGCCGCCCTGGCCGCCGGCATGACGGTCATCGGCTTCGTCGGGGCAAGCCATCTGCCCGCCGATCACGCCGAACGGCTCAGCCAACTCGGTGTGTGGCAGGTGATGACCCATATGGCGCAATTGCCCGCCCTGGTGTCCAACTGGCAGCAGCGTCAGCAGGCCAGCGTATGAAAGACGGCTCTGTTGGCCCGGTGGCGGGCAAGCTCCAGGACCAGACCGCCGTGATCACCGGTGGTGCACGCGGGATCGGGCTCGCCATCGCCCGGCGTTACGCCGAGGAGGGCGCGCGCGTGGTGATCGCCGATCTCGACAGCGAGGCCATCGACGAGGCGCTGGAAGGCTTCGACCGCGAGCGCGCGATGGGTACTGCGCTGGATGTCCGCGACAACGCCGCCATCACTGCTATGGTTCGAAAGGTAGAGAAACGTTTTGGCGCTATCGACGTGCTGGTCAACAATGCGGCGGTATTTGGCATGGCGCCGGTGCTCGAGGTGGATGAGGCCGACTTCGAGCGCCAGTTCGCGGTCAACGTCAAGGGGCTGTTCTTCACCCTGCAGGCGGTGGCCAGGGCCATGGTCGAGGCGAAACGTGGCGGTGTCGTCATCAATATGACCTCCCAGGCCGGGCGGCGTGGCGAGCCTCTGGTCAGCACCTACTGCGCCACCAAGGCAGCGGTGATCAGTCTGACCCAGTCCTGCGCGCTGGACCTGATTCGCCACGGTATCCGTGTCAACGCTATCGCCCCGGGGGTGGTCGATACCCCCATGTGGGACGAGGTCGACGCCCTGTTCGCCCGCTACGAGGGACGCCCCCTCGGCGAGAAGAAGCGACTGGTCGGCGAGGCGGTGCCCTTTGGCCGCATGGGGCGACCGGACGATTACGCCGGCGCTGCGGTGTTTCTGGCCAGCGCCGACAGCGACTATGTCATCGCCCAGACCCTGAACGTCGATGGCGGCAATTGGATGAGTTGAGCCACGGGCACGAGCGAGGTGACAGATGACCCCCACCATGGAAGCGATCGCTGACGAACTGCTGACGCGCAGCGAGGGCAGGGCGCGCTATATCGTTGCTCTGGCCGGCCCACCGGGGGCCGGCAAGTCCTTTCGCTCCGCCTGGCTGGCGCGTCAGCTCAACGAGCGGCAACCCGGCGTCGCCGAGGTGGTGCCCATGGATGGCTATCACTTCGACAACGGCGTGCTCGAATCGCAGGGACTGCTGCCCATCAAGGGCGCGCCGGAAACCTTCGATGTGGATGGCCTGCGCCATGACCTGGCGCGGCTGAAGCGAGCCGACCGGGACGTGGCCGTACCGGTATTCGACCGACCGCTGGACCTGGCGCGTGCGGGCGCCCGGGTGATCACGCCCGGTCATCGGGTGCTGATCGTCGAGGGCAACTACCTGCTGCTGGATCACGGGCCCTGGCCGGCGCTGGCGGACTACTTCGACTTCAGCCTGTTTCTCGAGGTCGCCGATACGGTGCTCGAGCAGCGATTGATCGAGCGCTGGCTCGGCATGGGCCAGGACCAGGCCGGGGCCATCGCCAAGACCCGGGACAAGGACATGCTCAACGCGCGCCTGATCAAGACCCGCTCGATCACCGCCGATCTCCACTGGCACTAGCCAATCCCATTTTTGGAAAGCGGCTCTGCTTTCTCATTGTTCATCTGGCGGAGAGCCTTCATGACACGACTTTGCAACGCGGAACTGGCTGGCCTCGCTCCGCATCTCTCGGTGCCCAGCTACGATCGTCGGGCGCTGACACCGGGCATCGCCCATTTCGGCGTCGGCGGTTTTCATCGGGCCCATCAGGCCATGTACCTGGATCGTCTGATGGAAGCCGGGCAGGCCCATGACTGGGGTATCGTCGGCATCGGCGTGATGCCAGGCGACAAGCGCATGCAGGAGGCGCTGGCCAGCCAGGACCACCTCTATACCCTGGTGGTCAAGCATCCCGATGGCGCGCTGGAACCCCGCGTCATCGGTTCGATCATCGATTACCGCTTCGCGCCGGACGACCCCGAGGCGGTGATAGAGACCCTGTCGGACCCGACCATCCGGATCGTCTCGTTGACGGTGACCGAGGGCGGCTACAACGTCCACCCGGTCACCGGCGAGTTCGATCTCGATGCCGCCGAGGTGGTGTATGACCTGTGCAACCCCGAGCGTCCGCGTACCAGTTTTGGCCTGATCGTGGCGGCGATCGAGCGCCGGCGCGAGCGCGGCATCCCGCCCTTCACGGTGATGTCCTGCGACAACATCCCGGGCAACGGCGAGGTGGCGAGGCGCATGTTCACGGCCTTTGCCTACGCTCGTGATCGCGCGCTCGGGCAGTACGTCGAGGCGGAAGTGCCTTTCCCCAGTTCAATGGTCGATCGCATCACGCCGATGACCACGCCGGGCGACATCGAGGAGCTTTCCGAGCGCTTCGGACTGGAAGACGCCTGGCCGGTGATCTGCGAACCCTTCACCCAATGGGTGCTGGAGGATCATTTTGCCAGTGACCGACCGGCGTTTGATGAGGTCGGCGTGCAGCTGGTCGAGGACGTCGAGCCCTACGAGCTGATGAAGCTCAGGTTGCTCAACGCAGGCCACCAGGCGCTTTGCTATGTCGGCTATCTGGCCGGCTATCGTTACGCCCATGAGGTCTGTCAGGATCCGCTGTTCATCGATTTCCTGCTTGGCTACATGGCCGAGGAGGGCAGCCCGACACTGCCTCCGGTCCCTGGCGTCGATCTCGATCAGTACCGGCACACCCTGATCGAGCGCTTCGCCAATCCCGAGGTGAGAGACACGCTATCGCGGCTTTGTGCTGAAAGCTCGGACCGAATCCCGAAGTGGCTGTTGCCGGTCATTCGTCACCAGCTCGAACACGGCGGCGAACTCAAGCGTTCTGCCGCGGTGGTGGCAAGCTGGGCGCGCTACGCCGAAGGCGTGGACGAGCAGGGCCAGCCCATCGCGATCGTCGATCGCTGGAAGGATCGGCTGACCGAGCTCGCCGGGACCCAGCGTGAGCACCCCACCGCCTTTATCGAGAACCGTGAGCTGTTCGGAGATCTCGCCGACTCGCCGCGCTTCGTGGTGGCCTACGTCGAGGCGTTGAAGCTGTTGCAGGACAAGGGCGCCAGGGCGACCCTGGAGGCGCTGGCGTCCTGACCCACCGCTGAGCGCGTCGGCTTCGACGCACCGTGTCGATGCGCCAACGAGGAATCTTTTCATGTATCTCGGTGTGGATTGTGGCACCCAGAGCACCAAGGTGGTGGTGGTGGATCTGGCGCGTGGCGCCACCATCGGCGAGGCCAGTCGACCCCACCGCATGATCGAGGGCGCCAGGGGGCGGCGCGAGCAGGACCCGGCACAGTGGATCGAGGCCTTTATCGGCGCCTTCCACGCGGCGATCGCGTCGGCCGGTGTCAGCGCCGGTGATATCCGCGGCATCGGTGTCTCCGGCCAGCAGCATGGCATGGTGGCGCTGGATGCCAGGGATCAGGTGCTGTACCCGGCCAAGCTGTGGTGCGATACCGAGACCCATGCCCACAACCAGGCCCTGATCGGCGCTCTGGGCGGGGAAGAGGGCTGCCTGGCGCGGCTCGGCCTGGTGCCTCAGACCGGCTACACCGCCTCCAAGGTGGCCTGGCTGCGCGAGCATCATCGCGACATCTATGATCGCGTGGATGGCGTGCTGTTACCCCACGACTACCTCAATCTGTGGTTGACCGGCGAGCGTGTCAGCGAGGCGGGAGACGCCTCGGGTACCGGTTATTTCGATAGTCGCTCACGGCGCTGGAGTCCTGAGGTGTGGCAGTTGATCGCCCCTGAGCTGGACCCGGCCCGGGTGCTGCCAAGACTGATCGAGTCCCGCGACACGGCAGGGCAGGTCCGGCCGGTGCTGGCCCGGGAGCTGGGGCTTTCCCCGGGCGTCGCGGTCGCCAGCGGCGGCGGAGACAATATGCTCGGCGCCATCGGCACCGGCAACATCGTGCCGGGCAAGGTAACCATGAGCCTTGGCACCTCGGGCACCGTCTGCGCCCACTCCGATCACCCGGTGCTGGCCGATTCCGCCATGGTCGCCAACTTCTGCGCCAGCCACGCGGGCTGGCTGCCGCTGGTCTGCACCATGAACACCACCTCGGCCACCAATCGCGTGCGTGAGCTGTTCGGTCTCGACCTGGCGGGGTTCAACCAGGCCCTGGCCCAGGCGCCTGTCGGCGCCGATGGCGTGACGGTCTTGCCGTTCTTCAACGGCGAACGGGTACCGAGCCTGCCCGAGGCCAGCGCCTCCTTTCTCGGCCTGACCAGCCGCAACACCAGCCCCGCCCATCTGTGTCGCGCGGTGGTGGAGGGCGCCACCTTCTGTCTGCGCTACGGCCTTGACCTGATGGGGCCGCTGGCCGACCAGGCACGCCAGATTCGGCTGATCGGCGGCGGCGCCCACAGCGCCGCCTGGCGCCAGATGGTGGCGGACATCACCGCCACCGAGGTGGTGTGCCCCCGGGTGACCGACGCCGCCGCGCTTGGCGGCGCCATCCAGGCGGCCTGGTGTGCCAGGGAGGGCGACCTGGACGAGCTGTGCCAGGCGCTGGTGCAGCTGGATGAAGGCTCCCGGGCCGAGCCCGACGCAGGCCGAGTCAAGCGCTATGGTGAGGTCTACCTGGGCTGGCTGGTCGCCCTCGATCGTCTGCATGGATGACAGCGGAGGCTCTTGCATAAGTGACAGCTGAGGCTCCGCCCGCTAGCGTTGGAACATGTCGGGCCAGCCCGCTCGTCTCAATGCCGTGCAGCGAGGACGCCATGCCCACTCCATTTCCACCTTCACCGTCTCATCCGCCCAGCTCTCAGTCTGGCTCTCCGTCCGTGGGCGAGGGCGCCACCAGCCCTGCCCAGCGCGAGATCCTGGCCCTGGGGGCGCTCGCCTTGTCTCGGGCGATCCATGCACGGGAGCTTAGTTGCCGCGAGGTGATGGACGCCTACCTGGCACAGATCGACGCGGCCAACCCGGTGGTCAACGCCATCGTCTCTCGCCGAGACCACGAGGTGCTGATGGACGAGGCCGGGGAGTGCGACCGCGAACTGGCGGCGGGGCGCTCTCGCGGCTGGCTCCACGGCATTCCCCAGGCGATCAAGGACCTTTCGGCCACGCGTGACCTGCCGACCTCGATGGGCTCGCCCTTGTTCAAGGGTCAGGTGCCACAGCAGGACGGCATCATGGTCAGGCGGATGCGCGAGGCCGGCGCCATCTTTGTCGGCAAGACCAACACGCCGGAGTTTGGCCTCGGTTCCCAGACCTACAACCGCGTCTTCGGCGCGACCCGCAACGCCTTCGATCCCGCCCTGTGCGCCGGTGGCTCCAGCGGCGGGGCCGCTGCCGCCCTGGCCATGCGCATGCTGCCGGTGGCCGATGGCAGCGACATGATGGGGTCTTTGCGAAACCCCGCCGCCTACCACAACCTGTTCGGGATGAGGCCTTCCTTCGGTCGCGTTCCCCATGGTCCTGGCCCTGATATCTTCGGCCACCAGTTGGCCACCGAAGGGCCCATGGCGCGCAGCGTCGGCGACCTTGCCAGGCTGCTGGCGACCCAGGCCGGGGCCCACCCCCGCGCTCCCCTGTCACTCGCCGATGATCCCGAGCGTCTTGCCGATCCGTTCGATGACCTTGACGCGGCGTCGGGCCTGCGTATCGGCTGGCTCGGCGATTGGCAGGGTTACCTGGCGATGGAAGAGGGCGTGCTGGACGTCTGCCAGGGGGCGCTGTCGGTGTTCGAGCGCCTCGGTGCCCGGGTCGAGCCGGTGGTGCCGGAGATGTCACCCGAACGGCTGTGGCAAAGCTGGCTGGTGCTGCGCCAGTGGGCGGTGGCGGGCAGTCTGTCAGAGGTCTGGGCCGACGATAGCCGTCGTTGCCAGCTCAAGCCCGAGGCCTGCTGGGAGGTCGAGCAGGGCATGGGCCGAACGGCGCTGGATGTGCACCGTGCCAACGTCGAGCGCAGTGCCTGGTACGCCTGCCTGCTCGGACTGTTCGAGCGCTTCGATGCGCTGGCCCTGCCCAGCGCCCAGGTATTTGCCTTCGACGTCGACACACCCTGGCCCGGGCAGATCGCCGGGCGAACGATGGACAGCTACCATCGCTGGATGGAGGTGGTGATCGCCGGCTCCCTGTCGGGGTGCCCGGTGATCAATCTGCCCGCAGGCTTCAACCCGCGCGGCCAGGCCATGGGCGTCCAGCTCATCGCTCCCCATCGTCGTGATCGCGACCTGCTGCGCTGGGCTCATGCCTTCGAGCAGGCCGCTCCCGACTGGCTCGCGCGCGAGCCCGAATGGCGTACGCCCGGGGCTCACCCGCCGCGTTGAGGCCCCGTCGCGCCACGTTGCCGGGCGGGGCTCAGCCCTGCCATACCTCAGCGACCAGGCGGTAGCTCTCGAGGCGATCCTCCAGGGCATAGGTGTCGGTGTTGATCATCAGCTCATCGGCCTGGGTGCGTTCGAGCAGGCGCTCCAGACCGTCGCGCACCGTCGCCGGGCTGCCGATCACCGCGGCGCCAAGAAACCCTTCCACCTGGGCGCGCTCCATGGAACTCCAGTCCAGCGTCGCCACCGGTGGCCGGGCGCGTCCGCGCTGGCCGCGAATCAGGCCCAGAAACTTCTGCCTTGCGGTGCTGGCGAGGTAGTCGGCGCGCTCGTCCGTAGCGGCGGCCAGCACCGGCAGACCGACCATGGCGTAGGGCGCCGCGAGCACCTCGGAGGGGCGGAAGTCGCGGCGATAGATGGCCAGCGCTTCGTCGAGCTGGGCCGGGGCGAACTGGGCGGCGAAGGCAAAGGGCAGCCCCTTGTGGGCGGCCAGCTGGGCGCTGTACAGGCTCGAGCCCAACAGCCAGATCGGTACTCGGGTGCCCTGGCCGGGCACCGCCCGGACCCGCTGCTCCGGTCGGGCCTCGCCAAGAAAGCCTTCCAGTTCGGCCAGACGCTGGGGGAAGTCCTCGACGCCAGCGTGTGGATCGCGGCGCATCGCCGCCATGGTGGCCGCGTCCGAGCCCGGAGCCCGGCCCAGCCCCAGATCGATGCGGCCCGGATAGAGCGTCTCCAGGGTGCCGAACTGTTCGGCGATCACCAGCGGTGGATGGTTCGGCAGCATGATGCCGCCGCTGCCCACGCGGATGCGTGAGGTCTTCTCCGCCAGGTGTCCGATCAGTACCGAGGTCGCCGCGCTGGCGATCCCCTCCAGCCCATGATGTTCGGCCAGCCAGTAGCGGGTGAAGCCAAGCGATTCGCTCAGGCGGGCGAGGGCAACGCTGTCGTGGAAGCTGTCGGCGACGGTGCCTCCATCCCGGATCGGCGCCAGGTCCAGGACCGAAAGGGGCGTAGTGTCGAGACGGGCCATGGGGCTCTCCTTCTTTTGGGCCGGGCTTTTGGCCGGGAAAATTCGTACCTGAGGCGACGAATTTGGCGGATGTTTTGCTGCGCCGACTGGCGGGTGGTGGATTCCGCTGTCTTGGTGGCGAACTTCACTATGATGTCACCGAGGTGCCTCATCGGTGCTTCGACTCTCCAGTGGCAGTCCAGTGTCAGCTTAGTGCCAAGCCGGATCGGTGGGCTGCCCGGGGATGATAGATAACAACCTAACGGTTATCAAAGTACGGGTCTGCAAAGGCTGCTCGGCGAATGCCCGGGCAGAAGCGTTCGATAAGGAGCGTCCGAGCGTGGTCTTCGCCGGAGCGGCGCTGCACAGGCCTTCCAACAAGCAGTCGAACAAAAGGAAGGCGATATGCAACGCAATGAAGGACAGCGGGTCTTTTACGTCTCCGCGATCATCATCCTGATCCTGGTGGCCCTGGGGGCCATGTTCCCTGAAGGTTTCGGCGAAGTCGCCAGTCGCGCCCTGGGAGGCGTATCCCACTATTTTGGCTGGTTCTATCTGCTGTCGGTCACCGGCATCGTGGTATTTCTGCTCGGCCTTGCCGTGAGCAAGTACGGCAAGGTGCGCCTGGGGCCGCAGGACGGCAAGCCAGAATACGGCTTCTTTTCCTGGGTCAGCATGCTGCTTGCTGCCGGCTTCGGGGTTGGCCTGGTGTTCTACGGCATGGCCGAGCCCATGACCCACTATATTGCACCACCCTACGCCGACATGACGCCGGAAAGCGCGGAGTCGGCCCGCTACGCGATTCAGTACAGCTTCTTCAACTGGGGGATTCATCAGTGGGCGGCCTTCGCCCTGGTGGGCTTGATCATCGCCTACTACCAGTTTCGCAAGGAGCAGGCGGGCCTGGTGTCGGTGGTGCTGCGTCCGCTGACCGCCAAGCGACCGGGGCTGCGCAAGTTCAACGGCGCCCTGGACGTCTTTGCCGTGGTGGCCACGGTGATGGGGGTAGCGACCTCGCTGGGGCTGGGCGTGCTGCAGACCAACGGCGGTCTGCACGCGGTGTTCGGCATTCCGGAGAACGGCCTGTGGCAGTTCATCATCCTGTTCTGCATGTTCCTGGCCTACATGGCATCCACCTGGTCGGGCCTGGACAAGGGGATCAAGCGACTGTCCAACCTCAACATGATCATGTGTATCGCCATGATGGTCTACGTGCTGGCCACCGGCCCCACCATCAAGCTGCTGGAGACCATCACCCTGGGACTGGGCGACTACCTGCAGAACTTCTTCGTGATGAGCCTGCGCATGTCGCCCTACAACGATAATCCCTGGGCCCAGAACTGGACCATCTTCTACTGGGCCTGGGTCATCGCCTGGTCGCCCTTTGTCGGCACCTTCGTGGCGCGCATCTCCAAGGGGCGCACCATCAAGGAGTACGTGTTCGGCGTGCTGTTCGTGCCGCCACTGCTGGCCTGCCTGTGGCTGGGCGTGTTCGGTGGCACCGCCATCCATATGGAACTGGCCAACGAGGGCCTCGGCCTGGCCCAGGCGACCCAGGACAACATCACCGTGGCGCTGTTCGAGATGTTCGATCTGATGCCCTTCTCGGGACTCTTGTCGGTGATGGCGATGATGCTGATCTTCATCTTCCTGGTGACCTCGGCAGACTCGGCGTCCTATATCGTTGCCCAGATGACCGACAACGGCTCGATCAATCCTCCCCTCTACAAGCGGGTGCTGTGGGGTGTGCTGATCGCCGCCATCTGCCTGACGCTGATCGCCGCTGGCGGCCTCAAGGGACTGCAGTCGGCATCGGTACTGTCGGCGCTGCCGTTCACCTTCATCCTCTACATGATGGTGATCGTACTGGTGAGAGAGCTGCGCAAGGATCGCAAGCTGATGCTCGACGGTCTCTATCAGCACTACCGCGAGATGCCGGTCGGTGCAGACGCCTTCGAGGCGCGTGACCAGGCCAAGACCGAAGGCATGGAGCCCCCCGAGGAAGCGCTGAAAATGGATGACAGTGAGGAGGGTGGCTCCAGCGAGGCGATGGCCACACCGAAACCGCAGTAACCACGTGGCGGCGGCCGGGCCTCGATCACCCGTCTGTGATAGCCCCGGCTGGTAAGGGACAGGCGGAGCCAGACCTGACCGCAGGAAACCAGAAGGCCCGCCCCATGGCGGGCCTTCTGCTATGTCGTCAACTGACGGCGCTATTGGAGGCGCTATTGGAGGCACTATTTCCGACACTATTGCCGGCACTATTTCCGGTACCCCAGGGTGCCGGTAATTTTTTGTGCCGAATCGAATATTCGCCTACCGTGATGGAGAGTCCGACTTTTGTTAGGGTGCTACGCCCCTCACATCATGACCGCCGTCTGGCAAGGAGTGTCCATGAACGGTCGAGCGCTGCAGGAGCGCCTGCCGCTGTCTGGCAAGGATCGCGTCTTTCGTCTATCTGCCCTTATCATCATCGCCCTGGTCGCCGTGGGCGCCAGTTTCCCCGACGCCTTCGGTGACGCCGCCAACACCGCGCTTAGCCAGGTGACCCACTACTTTGGCTGGTTCTACCTGATGGCGGTGTTCGCCTTCGTCATCTTTCTGGTAGCGCTGGCGATGAGCAAGTACGGCAAGGTGCGCCTGGGGCCCCAGGATAGCACCCCCACCTACGGCACCTTTTCCTGGATCAGCATGTTGCTGGCGGCCGGCTTCGGCGTCGGTCTGGTGTTCTACGGTATGGCCGAGCCCATGACCCACTTCGCCGAGCCTCCCTATGGCGCGGTCCCCGCCGAAAGCGTGGAAGCGGCGCGCTACGCCATCCAGATGAGCTACTTCAACTGGGGGGTGCACCAGTGGGCGGCATTCTCGCTGGTCGGGCTGATCATCGCCTACTTCCAGTTTCGCAAGGACCAGGCCGGGCTGGTCTCCTCGGTGCTGTCGTCGATGACCGCCAAGCGCCCGGCGCTGCGCCCCTACACCGACTGGCTCGACATCTTCGCCGTGGTCGCCACGGTGATGGGGGTGGCGACCTCGCTGGGGCTCGGGGTACTGCAGGTCAATGGTGGCCTCAATGCGGTCTTCGGACTGCCGGAAAGCGGCCTTTGGCAGGCGGGCATCCTCGGGGTGATGTTCGTGGCGTACATGGCCTCGACCTGGTCGGGGCTCGACAAGGGCATCAAGCGATTGTCCAACCTCAATATGGCGCTGTGCATCGCGATGATGCTGTACGTGCTGTTCACCGGCCCCACGGTCAAGATCCTCGAGACCATCACCCTGGGCATCGGCGACTACCTGCAGAACTTCATTGGCATGAGCCTCAAGATGTCGCCCTACAACGATGACCCCTGGGCTTCCAGCTGGACCATCTTCTACTGGGCGTGGGTGATCGCCTGGTCGCCCTTTGTCGGCACCTTCGTGGCTCGGGTCTCGCGGGGACGGACCATTCGCGAGTACGTACTCGGTGTGCTGGTGGTGCCGCCGCTGCTGGCGTGTCTGTGGATCGGGGTGTTCGGCGGGGCGGCCCTGCATATGGAGCTGGGCGGTGATGCCGGCCTGGCCGCCGCCACCCAGGACAATATCACCGTGGCACTGTTCGAGATGTTCGACCTGATGCCGTTTTCCACGGTGCTGTCGGTGCTCGCCATGATCCTGATCTTCATCTTTCTGGTCACCTCGGCAGACTCCGCCTCCTTTATCGTCGCCCAGATGACCGACCATGGCTCCATCGCTCCGCCGCTGTACAAGCGGATCTGCTGGGGGCTGTTGATTGCCGCCATCTGTCTGACGCTGATCGTTGCAGGTGGGCTCAAGGGACTGCAGTCCGCCGCCGTGCTGGCGGCCCTGCCGTTCTCGTTCATCCTGTTCGGGATGATGTTCGTGCTGGTCAAGGAGCTGCAGGCGGATCGCCGCAACATGCTGTCACAGCTGTACCGTCAGCATGGCGAGACCCCGGTGGGCGCGGATCCGTTCGAGGCCGGCAACCTGGCCGAGGAGGAGCGTCTGCGGCGGGCCCCCAACGTGGTCAACCGGCGCATCAACCACTGAGGTGACGTCGACCGGCACCGGCGATCTGTGACCCCGGGCGAGCACCCTCAAACGAAACTTGGCGCAAAATGCAGTATCTACGATGCATTGGTAGTCAGGAAGAGTGCCAGGACGTAAGCTCAGGGTATCGTCGGAAGGATCTCGGCCATGTCTTCACCCCCTGCCCCCGGCGCGACCCGCCGCGGGCCTCCGTCTCGTCGCAGGCGGCTGACATTCAACTGGGTCACCTTCGATCGCTGGCTGGACCGTATCGTCATCCTGGCGGTGGTAACCGCCGTGACGGTCGGTATCGTCGCTCTGGCGCTATCCATGTTGGTGGACCCCTGATCGTACTCGACGCCTCGGTCGTGGGATGAACCGTGGCCAAGGATCGGGCGCAGGAAGGGTCGGGCACAGAAAGGGTCGGGCACAGGAAGGAACTATATGGGGCAGTGGCTGTTGATCATGCTGCTGGTGTTGGGCGTTGCCCTGGACAAGGGGATGATCGCAATACCGGATCGCTGGTTGCCCTGGACACCGATATCGATCGAGACGCCGCCTGGTCCTTTCCTCGGCTGGAAGCTGGCGCGGCTGGCGGATGACCCCGAGGCCTGCCGTGCGGTGCTGGCGGCGGACCCGCCCCAGCGATATACCCCACTGGATGACGTCACCCGGGGCCAGTGTGAGCTTTCCAATCTGGTGCGCTACGCCGGTGGCCAGTCGCGCATGCAGCCGAGCGTGATGACACGCTGCCCGCTGGCGGTGGCCTGGGCGGTGTTCGAGCGTCACGAGCTCAACGCCGCTGCGCGCGCCCACCTTGGCGTGGACGTGGCCCAGATCGAACACTTCGGCAGCTTCGCCTGCCGCAATATCTATGGTCGGGCCGAGGGACGTCGCAGCCAGCATGCCAGTGCCGAGGCCCTGGATGTGGCCGCCTTCGAACTCGAGGACGGTCGTCGCGTCAGCTTGTCGGGCCACTGGGGCAAGGGAGCCGAAGGACGTTTCCTGAAGGAAGTGGGGCAGCGCGCCTGCAAGGTCTTCGGCACCGTGCTGGGGCCTGACTACAATGCCGCCCACGCCGATCACTTTCATCTCGGCGTGGGCGGTCGGGTCTGCCGCTGAGGGCGGCATCTTGGCTCGGATCGGGGCGGGGTCGAAAGCTGCCTGGGACTCTTCGGGCCTGGCCCTAGCGACTGAGGTCGATGTCCCGGGAATCGGTGGCAGCACCGGTCGCCGCACCCACGCCGCCGCCGATGACCGCGCCCTTGCCCACGTCGCCGCCGGTGATGGCCGCCGCGCCGGCACCTACCGCTGCACCGACCCCCGCGCCACTCAGCGCCCGTTCTCCGGTACCGGTACCGCAGGCCGACAGTGCCAGGGCCATGGTCAGGGCAGTAGCGCTCAGCCCGGTCATCTTCAGAAGTTTCATGTTGTCGTCCTCATGCTGGGGGATGACCCTAACAGTAACAACGGCACAGAAAGGAGCAAGTGAAGCAAATATGCAGCAATTGTCGCCAATTGGCGCCAATTGTGGGAGCCGTGCTCGCTTGGCCGAACCAGGTCAGACACACGACAGGTCAGATACCCGGCCGGACAGGCCCGGGCGAGATACACGACCGGACAGACCCAGGCGAGATACTCGACCGGCCAGACCCAGGCGAGATACCCGGCCGGCCAGGCCCGGGCGAGATACACGACCGGCCAGATACAAGAACACCGCCGGCAAGCCGGCGGTGTTCTTGTGCGTCGAGCAGGTCTGGAACGAGGCGCCCTCGCCTCGCCCCAGGCCCAGGACCTTAGTTGTCCAGGTCGACGTCGTCCTCATCGGTGGCGGCGCCGGTGGCCGCGCCTACGCCACCGCCGATCACGGCGCCTTCGGCGACGTCACCACCGGTGGCGGCGGCGGCGCCGGCACCTACGGCGGCACCCACGCCAGCGCCACTGGCGGCGCGTTCACCGGTGCCGGTGCCGCAGGCGGCGAGGCCCAAGGTCATGAAAGTGGCCAGCAGCAGGCTGGAGAGTGTCTTGATGGAACCCTTCCTCATGATGTTTCTCCTATGCTGTTATGTGCCATATCGAGCCTATTGGCCAAGAGAGCCGAGCACAACCCCTTGATTCCCCGATGCGGTGTCGCTTCCAGCAGACATTTTCTGGTGCCGTGTCGTCACCGGCGACGACTCCCGCCTGTCAGGTACGTCTTGGATCCCTCGGCTGTTGTTGGGTAATGCAGTGGACGTTGCCGCCGCCGAGCAGGATCTCTCGGGCGGGCACGCCGATCACCCGACGCTCGGGAAAAAGCCTCGCCAGAATGTCGCGAGCCTCGTTGTCGCGGCGTTCATCCAGCAGGGGCATGACCACCACTCGATTGCCGATGTAGAAGTTGACGTAGGAGGCCGCCATGCGGTCCCCGGGCTGGCGTGGGTGCGAGCTCGAGAGCCGGTCGATGCCGCTGGCCTCGTCTTCGCCGATAAACAGCGGGCCGGGCTGGGGCAGGCGGTGCACGGTGAACGGTCGACCGCTGGCATCGGTACTGGCTTCCAGCACCGCCAGGGCGTCGCGGCAGATCTGGTACTCCGGGTCTGCAGCGTCGTCGCACCAGGTCAAGGCAACTTCGGCGGGGCCCACAAAGCAGCAGAGATTGTCGACGTGGCCGTCGGTTTCATCGAGGTAGCAGCCCCGGGGAAGCCAGATGACCTTGCTGATGCCCAGCTGCTCACTCAGGCGCGCCTCCATGGCGGCACGATCCAGACCCGGGTTGCGGTTGGGGTTGAGCAGGCACTCCTCGGTGGTGATCAGGGTGCCCTCGCCGTCGACGTGAATGGCGCCGCCTTCCAGCACGATACCGGCATCGAAGCGGGGGATGCCCAGCATTTCGGCGATCTTGGGGCGAATCCGGCGGTCCTTGTCCCAGGGAAAGTAAAGCCCGCCCTTGAGTCCGCCCCAGGCGTTGAATTCCCAGTCCACCACCGCCAGGCCATGTTCGGGGTGGGTCAGAAAGGTCGGGCCCACGTCCCGCATCCAGGCGTCGTTGCTGGATAGTTCGACCACGCGAATCGATTCCGGAAGCTGATAACGGGCGTTTTCGTACTGATCGTCGTTGACGCCCACGTAGACGGTCTCGCTCTCGGCGATGGCGCTGGCCACCGCGACGAAGGCCTGTTGGGCGGGCTTGGCTCCCAGGCGCCAGGTATCCGGGCGCTGGGGCCACAGCATCCAGCAGGCGTCGTGAGGGGCGAATTCCGCCGGCATGGACCAGCCAAGTCGGGCGGGACTGTGCGCGTCGCTGCCGGCGGAACGCGACGCGGCAGGGGCCGGGGTCGGTGAAGACGAATGGTGTGTCTGGTTCATGGAGGCTCTCACAAGAATCCGATCAGCAGGAACACGCCGGTGGCCAGGGCCGCGGCGATCAACACGTAGGGGATCTGGGTCAGGGCGTGGGCCATGGGGCTGCAACCGCTACCCTGGGCCGACAGCACCGTGGAGTCCCCGTAGAAGCAGGCGTGGCTACCGAAGGCGCTGGCCGAGATCAGGGCGCCGACCACCAGCGGCATATTGGCGTCCATGCTGATCGCCAACGGCAGCACGATCGGCATGGCCACCGCGAACAGCCCCCAGAAGGAGCCGGTGGCAAAGGCCAGGAAGGCCATGGTGACGAATACCACGGCGGGCAGCAGGCCGGCGGTCATCAGCGGCTGTACCGCCTGAATCACCACCTCGGTGAGGCCCAGGACGTCGTTGACCTCCTTGAGCGAGAAGCCGGCGACCAGGGTGCCCAGCGGCATGATCATCGCCTTGAAGCCTTCCAGGGCGGTATCGAAGGTGTCATTGAAGCTCAGCAGACGCTGGACGGCGATCAGCACCAGGGTGACGGCCAGGGCAACGATGACCCCGCGCAGGATGTCGATATCGAAGTACCAGGTGGCGACGATCAGGCTGGCGATGGGCAGCAGGAAGTTGAGCAGATGCGGGCTCTGGCCATCGTAGTTGGTGTCGATCTGCAGCGCGTGCTCCTCGCCGCCATCGGGCACCGGCTGGCCGGCCTTGGCACGGGCCTCGGCGGTCTTCATCGGGCCGATGTCAGGCAGCCAGCCCAGCGCGACCAGGGGCACCAGGGCCGCCGCCACCCAGGCGTAGGCCATGTACGGGATCGCCGAGATGTACAGCGACATGCCGTTGTCGGCGACGTTGTTGTCCTCGAGCAGGCCGGCGAAGAACACCGCCCAGGTCGAGAAGGGCACCAGGATACACACCGGGGCGGCGGTGGAATCCACCAGATAGGCCAGCTTTTCGCGGGAGACGCCGAAGCGATCGGTGATCTTCTTCATCGAGGCGCTGATGGTCAGGGCGTTGAGGTAGTCGTCGACGAAGATCACCAGCCCCAGCACCCAGGTGGTCAGCAGGCTCTGGCGACGACTGTGCAGTCGTTGGGTCATGGCGTCACCGAAGCTCAGCACGCCGCCGGTCTTGACCAGCAGGGCGATCAAGCTGCCGAACAGGCCGCAGACCAGAATGATCCAGGTGACGGTGTCATTACCGAGGACCGTGAGCAGGATGTCCGACCCGCGGGTGACGACCTCGCTGGGGGCGATCATCAAGAGCCCGACCAGGCAGCCGGCAAGCAGTGATTCGATGGTGCGACGAGTGATGATGGCGGTGACCAGCACCACCAGGGTGGGAACCAGGCTCCAGACGCCGTAGGTTTCCATGCAAGCTCCTTGTATCGCCTGTGGCGACGGTTGTTATTGGACGGAAGCTATCGCGCAGGGGCGAGCCCTGCGCTGGCCGCGCGGCAAAAAAGCGTGCGGACTCGTGTTGCAGGAGGGTTCGTGGCTAGAGATAGCCGTCGCGACGCAGGGACTCGGCGGTGGCGGCAAGCGCCTCGTCGAGGATGGCGACGGCCTCGTCGACGGTGTCGCGGGTCCAGATCAGGGGCGGCGAGATCACGTTGAGATGCCCCACCGGACGAATGATCAGTCCGCGCTGCTGGGCCTCGAAGGCCACCCGATCGCCGACACGCGCGTCCACCGGAAACAGCGCCTTGGTGTCCTTGTCTGCCACGTTCTCGATGCACATCATGAAGTGGCTGCCGCGCACGTCGCCGACGGTGGGATGTCGTGACAGCGTCGCCAGTGCCTGCTCCAGATAGGGGCCGACCTCGCGGACGTTGGCGCAAAGCTCTTCTCGCTCGAGGATCTCGATATTCTTGAGCGCCGCGGCGCAACTGACCGGATGTCCGGAGTAGGTGAAGCCGGTGCTGAGTACTCCGCCCTTGCCCTGGGGCGTGCCCAGCACCTCGTAGAGGCGGTCGGAGATCAGGGTCGCGCCGAGCGGGGCATAGCCCGAGGACAGGCCCTTGGCCAGGTTGATGACGTCGGGCTGGGTGTCGAATACCGCTTCCGAGGCGAAGATGTGGCCGAGGCGACCGAAGCCGGTGACCACCTCGTCGGCGATATACAGGATGTCGTGGGCGCGCAGCACCTCCTGCATGCGGGCGTGATAGCCCCGGGGGGCCACCAGTACGCCGCCGGCTCCCATGATCGGCTCGGCGATGAAGGCGGCGATATTGTCGGCGCCGATCTCGGCGATGGTGGCCTCGAGTTCCGCGACCAGATGATCACAGTACTGTGCTTCATCCATGCCTTCGGGGCGACGATAGAGGTTGGCCTCGCTTAGATGGGTGACCAGACCATCGAGGGTGTCGAATTCCCAGTTGTTGCTCTCGATGCCGGTCAGGCTCGCGGCCAGGTAGGTGGTGCCGTGGTAGGCGTTGCGGCGCGACAGGATACGCTTCTTGTTCGGCTTGCCCAGGCGGTTGAAGTAGTAGTGCACCAGGCGGATGGTTGCGTCGTTGGCGGTGGAGCCTCCGCAGCTGTAGAAGACATGGTTGAGGTGGGCCGGGGCCAGTTCGGCGAGCTTGGCGGCCAGCCGCGTAGCCGGTGCGTTGGACAGATTGTTGAAGGTCGAGAAGTAGGCCATGCGGGTGGCCTGTTCGGCCATGGCCTGGCCGATCTCGGCACGACCGTGGCCAACGTTGACGCACCACAGCCCGGCGATGCCGTCGATAAAGCGGTTGCCGTGAATGTCCTGAACGTGGATGCCCTCGGCATCGGTGATCAGCTCGCAGCCCTTGTCGTGGAAGACGCTGAAGTCGGTGAAGGGATGGACGAAGTGGTCCCGATCCTGGCGCCACAGGGTCTCGGCATCCACTGTTGTTGGGACTGGGGCCGGAACCGGAGCCGTGTCGGCGACGGGAGTCGAGGGGCGGGACGAGAGGCGAGTGTCGGGTGTTGTCATTGGAAACCTCCTTGGGAAGGTCTCCAGTCTCGCCAGACTGCCCCTGTCGATGACATATCCTTATGAGGGTAGGTCTCCTCGGGCCGCCAGGCGGCGGCAGTGCCGGTATCACCGATGGGGTAGCCTATGATCGACTCAGGTTGCCATGACCTTGATCTACCTCATGATTGAGAGAGGGGTGCGCGAAACGGCACTACCGAGACTTGAGGCAGACGTAGCGATCCTCCGACGTTGGTGTAGGCTGTGCCGTAATGATCCGCAGGTGCCGGAAGAGGTGGCCCAGATTCTGGCGCGGCGGATGCTGAATGGTCAGTCCGGATACTTTGCCATGTTGCCAGCACCACCCTTTACTCGTCGTGCCCTGGGCACCCTTGTCGCCTTTCTGATGTCGGCCCCGTTACCCGCTATCGCCGCCAACTGTGGTGCCTCGGGAGGGCTGGCTTTTGTCGGTGTCACCAACGATGGTTCGCGCTCGGTGTGGTTGTCGGGGACCTCGCCGGGTGACTTCGGGTTGGAGGCGGCGCAGGGAAAGCAGAGCGTCGATGAGTGGACGCGCAATGCCGGAGGCCTGCACCTGACCCTGTCGCCAGTGGTATCCAACGGCAACGGTGGTGTGCACAAGCTTCTGGATCTGGGGGGCAACAAGGATTGTCTGCTGGATACCCAGAACCAGAAGGGTGGCTTCACATTGCCGCCGGCCGGGCAGATCCCGATGCCGGAGCGTCCGGGCATTACCCCTCCCATCGGCAAGATCTTTCCTGATTTTTCCCGCCCTGGCGGGGTGACGCCGCCGATAGCTACGGTGCCTCCAGGCTTCCGACCCCCGACCGGTGTGACGCCACCGATAGGGACGGTGCCGCCAGGCTTCCGACCGCCGACCGGGGTGACGCCGCCGATAGGCACGGTGCCTCCGGGCTTCAGACCGCCGACCGGGGTGACGCCGCCGGTAGGCACGGTGCCACCCGCTTTCCCACCAATCGAGCGACCGCCGACCGGGGTGACGCCGCCGATAGGTACGGTGCCACCCGCTTTCCCACCAATCGTCCGACCACCCACCGGGGTGACGCCGCCGGTGGGCACGGTGCCACCGGACTTCAGACCGCCGACCGGGGTAACGCCGCCGGTAGGCACGGTGCCACCGGACTTCCGACCACCCACCGGGGTGACGCCGCCGGTAGGTACGGTGCCACCGGACTTCAGACCGCCGACCGGGGTAACGCCGCCGATAGGTACGGTGCCTCCGGCTTTCCCACCAATCGAGCGACCGCCGACCGGGGTAACGCCGCCGATAGGTACGGTGCCTCCGGGCTTCCGGCCGCCGACCGGGGTAACGCCGCCGGTAGGTACGGTGCCACCGGACTTCAGACCGCCGACCGGCGTAACGCCGCCGATAGGTACGGTGCCCGCCCCCGAGCGTCCGCCGGTGGGGGTGACGCCGGGGCGGCCCACCCTGGGGCAATGGAGCCTTCCTCCGAACGTTGCGCGGCCGGGCGAGGTAGCGCCCCCCATCGGTGTCGTGCCTCCGGATGTCAGGCCACCTTCCGGGGTGACACCTCCCATCGGCGTCGTACCGCCTGAACAGCGTCCGCCGTCGGGTCTGACACCTTCTGTGCCATCGATGCCCCAGGGCCAGATCGTTGGCCGTGTCGACGCGGCCGAGTGGTATGCCGGGCGGGTGCCGCTGCCGGCTAACCTCTGCATCGACCCTCGTCACGACCCCAGGCTCGGGGGCGCACCGCTGGCCGACGGTACCCTGCCGGTGGTGACCTGCCCCGAGAACCTGCTGCGCCAGCACGCCCAGGCAAGAACCCGGAACGCGCTGGAGGCCACCGTGATGGAACAGGTGCCGATCACCGCAGGGCGTCAGGGAGAGCCGGTCTCTCCCTGGAACACCTGGGTGGATGCTCGTTATACCGATATCTCCGATGACCGTGATGGCCAGGATCTGGATGGCGAGGCCCAGGTAGTGGCGGTGGGTGTCGACCGCTGGGTGTCGGAGCAGACGGTGGCGGGGGTCAGTTTCAGCGTCGACTCGAGCCGCTCTGACAACTTTGGCGGCGCCTGGGACAGCGACAGCGATGGCTTCAGCATCTCGCCCTATGTCGCCTATCGACTGTCCGAGCGCTGGGCGTTGGACGCATCACTGATCTGGCGCTGGGGTGACAATGACACCGAACTGGCGACCCTGGAAGGCAGCTTCGACACCCGTAGCTTCGGCGGCGCGCTCAATGCCCACGGTCAGTACCGCTGGGGGGAGGCCCTGTTGCGTCCCACCGTCTCGCTGTTCTACTCCCGTGAGCGCAGCGACGACTATGACCTGGACGGCAAGATCCTGGGGATACCGGTGGAGGTGGAAGTGCCCGGCGACTCCTACAGCACTGGCGTCGCGTCGGTCAGTGGTGAGCTTAGCCGTATCTACCACACTGACCACGCGGGTCTGATCATGCCCTACGCCGAACTGGGGGTGGACTGGGCCTTCGAGCAGCCCAACGACGGGCGCTACCTCAACGAGGATCTGGAGTGGGAGGACCCTTCTGACCTGACGGGTACCCTGCGCACTGGCGCCCGCTGGTTTGTCGGCGAGGCCACCCTGCTCGAGGCCAGCGCCGGCTATCTCAGCATCGGCCATGATGACCTGGATATCTGGGAGGGGCGGTTGTATCTCTCCTACCGCTTCTGAGCGGGTGCGTCAGTCACGCTGCTGGCGGGAGATCAGCGCTACGTGATCGAGAAAGGCGCGAAACAGCTCGGCCTGACTCGTGACCTGCAGGCGCTGATAGACGTGCTTGCGGTGGACCTTGACGGTGCCGTCGCTGATGCCGAGCTCTCGCGCCGCCGACTTGGCCGAGTGGCCCGCGAGCAGCAGGCGCACGATATCCTGCTCGCGGCGGGTGAGCACACCCTGGCCAAAACTCGAGAAGGCGGCGTCGACGGGCTCGACCTCCTGGTGTTGCGGTTCGAAGGCACTGCGTTGCCAGCTCCAGAACCGCTGAAGCAGGGCTTCGACGATGGGCGTCAGGTGGCGTAGCGCCTGTACGGTGCGCCGAGTCAGCGGTGGCGACTGGGTACGGAAGCCGAGAGACAGCACCATCACGGTGTCGTCGCTGACCCGTGCGAAGAGTCCGATCTCATCCTTGAGTCCTAGGCCGCGATAGTAGTGGTGGTAGTACTCGCTGCTCTCGAAACGGTCCGGCGCCAGATCGCGCAGTCGATGGGTTCCGCTATCCTGACCAGACTCGATGGCCTGGAACATCGGGTCGAGCAGGTAGACGCGACTCAGATAAGGGTCGATGTCGCGCTGGCGGCGTTCGGGGGGATAGTTGTCATGGACCACTCGCGGACGGCCTCGGCCCTGGTAGGCATGCAGGATCAGGGTGTCCATGGGCACCAGCTCGGCGAGTGCCTGCTCCAGCTGTCGCGGAAGGTCGCTGCGATCGGCACCCTGAATCAGGCCAGCCAGTCGTTGGTGCCAGGCCTGGGCCGCGCTGGATGCCAGGTAGTCGATGGGAGTCATGAGGCTCGCTGGGTCGAAAGTCTGAAGCCCACACTGTATCACTTCGTTATTGGTGTCAGTGGTCGTCCCAAGGGTCTGCCGGGCTCGGCGTGACGTGGCGCTGGGGCGAGTCGGGCTGCTATCTTGGACTCCTTTGCCAACGGGACGGCAGCATGAGCGTGAGCATGACGACTCCAAGGGGCGGCGACAGGGCGAGCCGGCGCGAGATTTTCGGCTGGGCGATGTTCGACTTCGCCAATCAGGCCTACACCCTGCTGATCATCACCGTGGTGTTCGGTGAACTCTTCACCACGGTGATCGTCGGCGACCGAGGCGACGACTTTCGCCTGGCCAACCTGCTGTGGAGCCTGGCGCTGGCGCTGAGCTTTCTGCTGGTGGTGGTGACCGGTCCGCTGTGCGGTGCGGTGATGGACTACCGCGCCGAAAAGAAGCGCTTCCTGTTTGCCAGCTATCTGGCCACCATCGCCACCACCGCCATGCTTTACTTCGTCGAGCCGGGCTACGTGGCGCTGGGCTTCGTGTTGATCATCCTGTCCAACTACGCCTACTCCATGGGCGAGTCCTTTATCGCGGCCTTTCTTCCGGGGCTTGGGCCGCCAGAGAAGCTCGGCGCCATCTCCGGCTTCGGCTGGGCGCTGGGCTACGTCGGCGGACTGGTGGCGGCGGGCTTCACCCTGGCCATACTGGGCGAGGCCACCGCGGATAACTTCGAGCGGATCCGTTGGGTCGGGCCCTTCGCCGCGGGATTCTTCCTGTTGGCGGCGATACCAACCTTCGTCTGGCTCAAGGAGCGCGCCGAACCACAGCCCCATCGCCAGCCCTTCGCCCGCATCGCCTGGCAGCGGGTATCGACCACCTTGCACGAGCTGCGTCGGTTCCGTGACCTGGGTCTGTTTCTGACCTCGGTGCTGTTCTCCATGGCTGGCGTCTACATCATCATCGCCTTCGCCTTCATCTATGGCGCCCAGGTCATCGGCTGGCAGGAAAGCACCCGCAACCTGATGTTCATCATCGTCCAGATCACCGCCGCGGCAGGGGCACTCGGATTTGGCTTTATCCAGGACCGCATCGGTACCCTGGTGACCTATCTGATGACTCTGGTGCTGTGGGTGCTGGCGATCCTGGCCATCTGGGCCACCCCCGAGGTCACCGCCTGGCTAAACGCTACCTGGGGACTCGACTGGCAGGCCGAGCAACTGTTTCTGGTGGTCGGCTGCCTGGCGGGCCTCAGCCTCGGCTCCAGCCAGTCGGCCAGCCGGGTCCTGGTAGGCCTGTTCTCGCCCCGCCAGAAGGCGGCCGAGTTCTTCGGGTTCTGGGGGTTGGCCAACAAGCTGGCGGGGGTCATCGGTATCGTCGGCCTGGGACTGCTGCAGGCGGCGGTGGGGCTCAAGGCTTCGATCCTGTTGTGCGCTGCCTTCTTCATCATCGCCATCGTGATCTGCGCTGGCGTCAATCAGCGCCGCGGCCAGCGGGTGGCAGGGGAGTGGGAAGCCAGGCTGGACGATACGCACTGAACCACCTGGGCCGAGGGAACGCTATCGAGGACCTTGGCCGAGAGACCCGCTCCGAGGACGTTTGAATGCTGCCGGACGCGCTGTTCGCACCCGATACCCTGATCCTGCTGTCGGCCATCTTCGTCCTGGCAGGACTGGTCAAGGGAGTGCTCGGCATGGGCATGCCCACGGTACTGCTGGCGCTGTTGACCGCGACCCTGGGGCTGCCTCTGGCCATGGCGCTGATGCTGGTGCCCACGGTGGTCACCAACGTCTGGCAGGCCCTGGTGGGAGGGCATCTGCTGGCGCTATGCCGTCGGCTCTGGTTGTTTCTGTTGGCGGCGGTGCTGGCGGTCTGGCCGGGGGTATGGGTGCTGGCCAGCGTCGAGGCTCACTGGCTGTCGTTGCTGCTGGGGCTGTTGCTGATGCTCTACGCACTGATGAATCTGAGCGGGCGACGGCTGCGCTTCTCGGGAAGCCCGGTCCAGGCCGGCGCCGTCGGCGCGATGAATGGCGTCCTGACCGGGCTGACAGGCTCCAGCGTCTTCCCCGGGGTGCCCTTTCTGCAGGCCATCGGTCTGTCACGGGACGCCCTGGTTCAGGCCATGGGGCTGTTGTTCAGCCTGTCGACCCTGAGCCTGGCGCTGGCACTCGGCGAGAGGGACTTGCTCTCCACCGACCTGCTGCTGGCGTCGAGCCTGGCGCTGCTGCCGGCGAGTCTTGGCATGTGGTGGGGCGCCTGGCTCAGACGCCGGCTATCCGAGGCGCGCTTTCGCCAGGTGTTTCTGCTTGGCCTGCTGGCCATGGGCGGCTACCTGGTGACGCGTTCGCTGCTTGCGGCTTGAGCAACGACCCGGGCGACCCGAGCTTCATCGAGAGCTGCATTGGGCCGTTGCAGGCGCCGTCAGGGGTTGCCGGGGCGCCCCAGGGTTCGTTACTTCGGACGTTCCAGTGAGAACAGGTCGGTGCAGCGTGCGTAGTCGCTGCCGGCCATGCGCCCGATCGGGGCCAGGGCGTCGCAGCTGACGTGTCGACCGTTCCACACCCGGGGATCGGCGTGGATGACGGTCACCTCGGCCAGTACCAGGTTGCCTGACAGCGGACGGTCGCCGAAGTGCAGGATATCGTGAAGGCGACAGCCGAAGGCAACCGGTGCCTCCTGAATACGCGGTACCCGCAGGTCTCCCAGGCTGGCCTTGGTCAACCCGGCATGGTCGAACTCGTCTCCCTCGGGCGGCAGGCTTGCGCTGGTGGCGTTGAGCGCCTCGGCCAGCGCCTCACCACCGATATGCACGATGCACTCGCCGACCTGCTTGAGGTTGGCGATGGTGTCCTTGGTGGCGCCTTCGCCGTTGAGCAATGGAGAAAACGCCAGCACGGGGGGATCGACGCTGGCCACATTGAAAAACGAGAAGGGCGCCAGATTGGCGTGACCGCTCTCGCTCAGGGTCGACACCCAGGCGATGGGACGCGGAGCGATGGCTCCGGAGAACAGTCGATAGATCAGGCCGGCGTCCAGCTCGCTGACCTTGAGGGTGGCGTCGTCGCTCACTGTCGAACTCCTTGTGTTCATTGTCGTTGCAACAGCACCCGTTGTGATGGTGCCAGTTGGCGTGGGGCGGTCTAGGCGTTATCCCAGCACGCCGAGCCCGACAGGTCCAGCCTTGGCGGAGATGCGTGATCGAGGCCATCGCGCCGGTGCTGGAAAGGCGCCAGGGCCGCCAATCAGGCCCCGGTGCCTGGTCGGCGACGGCGAGCGTTCAGGGAATCGGTGCCTCGAGGAAGTCACGCAACTGTTTTTCGGCCTGCTGGATGTTCACCACACCGTCGATGTGGCCGCGGTCACCCTCCAGGGCCTCGAGGGTCACCGGAGTGCCGTCGGCCTCGATCAGTGCGGCGGTCTCGCGAACCTTCTGGGGCGAGAACACCAGGTCGTCTTCGCTGTAGAGCATCAGGGTCGGGGCCTCGATGGCGGCCAGACCCGCCTCCAGGCTGTCGCCATGGCCGGTCATGAAGGCCTGGTTGGCCTTGACCAGGTACAGCAGGTGATTGGCGTCGGCGGTGGCAGCCCGCTGTTCGGCGACGCTGTCCAGGGTCGCCTCGACCTCGTACTGGGCTTCCAGTGAGCTCATCGGTGAGGTGTCGGCGTCGGCCCAGTCGCGGTCGAAGGTGGCGTCCGCCCAGCGCCAGTGGTTGGCCTGCAGGGTGATCAGCTTCAATGACTCGCGCAGACCGTCGAGCGGCGGCGTCTGTGCGTAGTAGTCACCGCCGCGCCAGTTGGGGTCCAGCGTGATGGGGGCGGCCCAGGCGTCCAGGCTGGCGATCAGCCAGGGATCGGCCACGCCCGCACCGATCACCGGAATCAGGCGTTCGACCCGCTCGGGATAGGCGCTGGCCCACTCGTAAGCCTGCAGCGCCCCCATGGAGGCACCCATCACCGCGTGCAAGCGCTGGATACCGAGATCATCCAGCAAGGCCTTCTGCACATTGACGAAGTCGCGAATGGCCACCAACGGGAAGTCTGTGCCCCAGGGCTCGCCGGTGTCGGGGTTGTGACTGGCAGGGCCGGTGGTGGTGACTCTGGGGTCGCCGGCGTTGAGGTTGACCAGGGTGTCCGACGACACGACGTAATAGCGGTCGGTGTCGAGCGGCTTGCCGGGGCCGATGATGGCATCCCAGTAGCCCGGGGTCTCTTCACCGTCATAGCGGCCGGCGGCGTGACTGGTGCCGGAGAAGAAGTGGGTGATCAGGATGGCGTTATCGCCTGCCTCGTTAAGCTCGCCATAGGCCTCCCAGCCGACTCTGACCGGGGCGATGGTGTCACCGCCGACGGTGATGTAGCTTGGCATCTCGAAGACCTGTTTGGTGACATTGTCCAGGCCGGTGGAGGCCGCCTCGTCATCGTTGTCGGCGCTGGCCAGTGCCGGCGAGGCGATAAGCCAGATCGAGGCGACGAGGAGGCCAAGGGCGACGGCGGCGCCAGGCTGGCGCCGGTCATGGAGAGCGGACGCATAAACTGTCATCATGAACCTTCCCTGGTGGTGGTCGGCGCGGACGATGCCGCGTACAGACACCAGTACAGCGTTCACCTGGCGCCTTCGCCATGCTGCCTTCGTCGTCCCGGCGCGAGGAGGACGAAACCGCCCGTGAGGAGAAACCGATGACCCAGCGACAGGGGACACGTGGCCCCGGGCTCGCCATGATGCTGTTGTTCTGGGTGCTGTTCATGGGGCTCGGTGGCTGGTGGGCGACGTCCTGGCTGGAGCAGCGCCTGAACCCCAATGCCAACCTGAATCAGGTGGCCGAGGGCGAGCCGTTGAGGCTCAAGCGCGGGCCTGGCGGACACTTCGTTGCGCCCGGCAGTATCAATGGCACGCCGGTGACCTTCCTTGTCGACACCGGCGCTACCCGTGTCGCTCTGCCGGGAGATCTGGCGGCAAGACTGTCGTTGCCGGACCTCGGCAGCGCCTGGTTTCATACCGCCAATGGTCGTGCACAAGGCACCCTGACACGCCTCGACAGCGTTACCCTGGGCGGCCTGTCGGCGACTCGGGTCGATGGCTCCATCAGCCCGGGCATGGAAGGTGAGACGGCGCTGCTGGGCATGAGCTTTCTCGGACGCTTCGACATTGCCATCCGTGGCGATATCCTGGAATTGCAGGCGCGCGGCTCCTCGTCACCGAGAGCCGACGCCGCTCCACACAAGGAGATTCAACCATGACCGCGCTCTCTCGATTGCGGCTGAAGTGGCCCATCCTCCAGGCTCCCATGGCCGGCGCCCAGGACGAGACACTGGCGCTTGCGGTCACCGCAGCCGGAGGCCTGGGAGGCCTGCCTGCCGGCATGCTGGCCCTCGAGGCGCTGGATCAGGCCCTTGCAGCGGTGGAAGGACAAGGCCCGGTCAACGTCAACTTCTTCAGCCATGTGTCGCCCGAGCCTCAACCGAGTCGACTGGAGAAGTGGCGAGCGTTGCTGGCCCCTTACCATGAAGAGTTGGGAATCGCGCCGCCACCTCCAAGTGACACGCCTACCAGACGGCCGTTCGACAGCGATGCCTGTGCCATCGTCGAGCGCCACCGTCCCGCAGTGGTGAGCTTTCATTTCGGTCTACCTGAGGCACAACTGGTCGAGCGGGTGAAGGCCTGCGGAGCGCTGGTGCTGTCTACCGCCACCACGGTGGATGAGGCCCGGTGGCTGGAAGCCCATGGCGCCGACGTGGTGATCGCCCAGGGCCTTGAAGCAGGCGGTCACCGGGGACATTTCTTGAGTAACGACCTGAGTCTTCAGTTGCCGCTGGCGTCATTGCTGCCCCGGGTGGTCGAGGCTATCTCGTTGCCGGTGGTGGCGACCGGAGGGATCGGCGACCCCCAGGGGGTCCGGCAGGCACTGGACCTGGGAGCCCAGGCGGTCCAGATCGGTACCGCACTGCTGTGCTGCCCCGAGGCCTCGGTGAGGGCCGTCCACCGAAGGGCGCTGCTGGATGATGAAGCCTCCACCGACATCACCAATGTCTTCTCCGGTCGGCCCGCCCGCGGGATCGTCAATCGTGCCATGCGCGAGCTGGGGCCGCTGTCGGATGAGGTACCCGACTTTCCGCTGGCTGCCAGCGCCTTGTGCGAGCTGCGCGCGGCCCACGAGTCCCGTTGCAGCGGTGACTTTTCTCCGCTGTGGGCGGGCCAGAATCGGCGCCACTGTCGAGAGGTACCGGTGGCCGAGCAACTCCAGTGGCTGGCAGGAGAACTCGAGGAGCAATGAGGAGCACGTCTTCCTGTGCGCTCGCAACGCCAACCTGGCGACAAGCGTAGATTGCGGTTCCTGCGGGCAGGTCAGGGTCGCGAGGCAGCGCTAACGCTTCGGAAATCACGCGGCGCTTTTGCATAACATGCGGCTTCGCTCTGGCATAAAAAAGCCGCGGCACTCGGCGATGAGTGGCCGCGGCTTCTGCTGATATCGGTTGATTATTGCTTTACCGATGTATTACCGCCTTGTGGCGGGGCGAACGACATCGCCGAGCATGCTTTCGGTCTGTCGATCAGCACTCGCCTTCGGCGCACTTCTCGGTCTCGGCCAGGTCCGCGGCGTAGATGATGACGTCACCGTCTGTCTCATTCTTCCACCAGTGCCAGATCTCGTTGAACTCGGCGATGATCGACGGCGCCTTGTGAACGCGCGGCTGCTCATGCTTGGAGTTGTACTCGACGATCTCGCCCTGGAACACGAACAGGATAGCCGGGCGGTTTTCGTGGGAGTGGTAAGGCACGATGCCACCTGGTGCCACGTCGACGCGGCGGAAGCGCAGGTGACGTTGCTCGAGCGGTGCAGCGCCTGCCGGCAGCTTGACGTCCGCAAGGTCGATGTAGGCCAGTGTGGTATCGACCTCGTCAACGGGTTCCATCGGCGGATTTTTCTGATGTTCAAACATGGCGTAATTCCTTCTTGCGCAGCGTTGGGTTTGGTGGGGCGTGTATCACCGTGGTGATCTTCAGGTATCGGGGTAGATGTCTTTGACGGCCAGCACCGCATTGATGGTGACCGGGAAGCCGGCATAGGGCGCCAGCTGCATGAACAGTTCGACCAGCTCGTCACGGGTGAAGCCCAGTGAGCGTGCGATGCCGATATGGATGCGTAGCTGATTCTCGTGGCCTCCACAGGCCAGTGCCGAGAGCGTGGCGCTCTGGCGCAGCTTGGGGTCCAGGCCATCACGACCGTACATTTCGCCAAAGGGGAATTCGGCGACCAGGCGCATCAGGTCGGGGGCGAAGTCACCGAGCTTTTCCTCCAACGCTTGTGCGGCGGCGGGATTGTGCTTACGGAAGAAGGCGAGTCCCTTCTCCATGTTGGGTGAAACGGCGGTGGAACTCATTTTCCAGCATCCTCATGGCGACGATAGTGGTCGGGGTAATCGCATTCCGTGTCGGCCTTTCCGTAATCGGCGGCAGCAGGAAGACAAGCCATTTTTTTGCCGCTACCAATCTCTATGTCGTTTGAAACATACGACTGTTTTATCTTGCTGAGTCATCATTTCGCGTCGGACTGATCCGTTTGCTCAGCTTGGTCGGTGCCGGGTCTGCAACCTTACCGGCACCGCTATGCCATAACGCCTATCGGGGCCCGTTGCCGATCAGTGGGTGCCCTCGAACATGGCTCTCAGGTCGACGCTGTCCTGCTTGCCGATGTCGTCGTAGTGTTGCTCGATCCAGTCCTGGGCGCGTTTGCGGCCGAGATCTCGCAGATGGCACAGGAAGTCCCACTCGGCGTTGAGCTTCGATGAGGCCCCGAGGGGTTTCAGCAGGTCCTGGCTATCGATGATATGGACCAGCATGTCGCGATAGTTCTTGGGGTCGAGGTGGCCTTCGTGGATCAGTCGCTTGACGAAGGCAAGCGCCCTCAACTCCTTGAGCAGACTGGCGTTGAAGGTGATCTCGTTGGTGCGATTGAGGATCTCCTGGGCGCTGGTCGGCGACCCCTCACGCTCCACCGGATTGACCTGGACGATCAGAATGTCCCGGGACTCGGTGGTGTGATAGAAGGGAAACAGCGGAGGGTTACCGGAATAGCCGCCGTCCCAGTAGGGCACGCCGTCGACTTCGACCGCTTCGAACAGGAAGGGCAGGCAGGCCGACGCCATCACCATGTCGGGGGTGAGTTCGGCGCGATCGAAGATCTTGACGCGCCCGGTCTCGGCGTTGGTCGCGGCCACGAAGACCTTCATCTGGTCGCAGCCACACACATTGTCGAAGTCGACCTGCTCGACGATGATGTCCCGCAGGGGGTTGTACTTCATGGGGTTGAACTGGCTCGGCGAGAAGAATCGCGTCATCAGGTCGAAGTACACGTGGCCCGGCGAGTAGTCGAGGCTCCAGTTTCCGCTAAGACGATCCCAGGGGGTGCGCTGCAGAATGCTGAAGCGCGCCGACTGGGACACGGCACGCCAGAACGTTTCCAGTTTTTCGCGCCCAGCCTCTCGCCCGCCCTGGACCAGACCATCGGCCAGAACGACAGCGTTCATGGCGCCAGCGGAGGTGCCGGAAATGGCCTCGATCTCGATGCATGGGTCGTCGAGCAGGGCGTCGAGGACCCCCCAGGTAAAGGCGCCGTGAGCGCCTCCACCCTGAAGTGCCAGACTTATTTTCTTGGGTGGCTTGGCCATCAAGCTCTCCTGTCATCTTGGTGCGGTCGTCCGTGAGGCCGTCTTTCCTTGCCGGGAAAAGTGCGGCAGCAGCGGCGTCGGCGGCAGGTTCGCCGCATGCTCTACCCTGTCGAACGGTGCTTCAGTGTGCTGTCCAGCCGCCATCGACCGGCAGGGCGATTCCCGTCATGGAGGCGGCGCCGTCCGAACACAGGAACAGCGCCGTGGCCGCCAGTTGTTCGGTGGTGACAAATTGGCGGGTCGGCTGGTTGGCGAGCAAGACGTCGCGAATGACCGAGTCCTCGGAGATACCGCGTGCCTTGGCGGTGTCGGGAATCTGCTTCTCGACCAGAGGCGTCAGCACGTATCCCGGGCAGATGGCATTGACGGTGATGCCGTGTTCGGCGACTTCCAGCGCCACGGTCTTGGTCAGTCCCAGAACGCCGTGCTTTGCGGCCACATAGGCCGACTTGAAAGGCGATGCCACCAGAGCATGGGCGGACGCGATGTTGATCACTCGCCCCCAGCCACGTGCCTTCATGCCAGGCAAGGCGGCCTTGGTCAGGTGAAAAGCGGAATTCATGTTGATGGCGATGATCGCGTTCCACTTGTCCTCGGGGAACTCGTCCACCGGTGCCACGTGCTGAATACCGGCGTTGTTGACGATGATGTCCACGCTGCCGAATTCTGCCTCGGCCCGCTTGTGCATGGCGCTGATCTCGCCGGGGTCCATCATGTTGGCGTTGTCATAGACGACCTTGACGCCGTGCTTTTCGAGACTGGCGCGAGTGGCCTCCACGTCCGCGGCGGCCTCGATACCGTTGATGACCAGGTTGATGCCCGCCTTGGCGAAGCCTTCGGCGATACCGAGACCGATACCGCTGGTGGAGCCGGTGATGATGGCGGTCTTCTGCTGGGGCATGGATCACTTCCTCTAGAGACGAGATCGCCGGCGCTGGCCGGCAGGAACTTGCAGCGTGTTCATGGCTTGACCGATAGGTCGCTTCACTGGCCTCGCTTCATCGTCGGGCTGTATCGGCGAGCTTTGTCGATGCCGTCATCGACATCGACCAGCTCCACAGAGCTCGACGTGTTTCACCGAGTCCGATCAGGCGGCAGGCCGGCAGCAGGCTCGTTGGTCATGGCCTTGTTCGACAGTGTCACCAGCATAGACTGGCATGCAAGATTCGGCTTTTGCTGAAATGGCTTTATCCACATAATGCTCATCAATGCTTAGCAGCAAAGCCGTTTGCCGCCTGACGAATACCCGGGCGCGCGTCGGTAACTTCCTTGGGAGCGCAGCGAACCACTGGTAAAATGCCTGCATGAATCCCAAGTCGCCCACGCTACCCGCCGACCTGCGCGACGATCCTCTCTACTATCTGCGTCACTTTCAGTTTGTGCTCGACTGGGTGATGGCACGCCACGCCGACCTGCTGGCAGAGCCAGAACAGCGCTTTATCATGGCCTTCGGCGAGCTGCCGGAGGCAGCCCAGGCGTTGCTGGTCCGCATGGTCTCGCGCAAGGGTGAGCTGTTTCGCACAAGTCGCCTGGTCTACACCGAGGTCGATGATCTCGAGCAGGCGCTGAGCCGACTGGCGGCGGCGCAGCTGGTGGAGCTTGATCCCGTGCTGAGTCTCGATGACCTGCTTGCACAGTTGCGCCTGCCCGAGGCTCGACGGGTCTTCGCCGAAACTGTGTCCGCTTGCGGTCTGCCCACCTCGGTCTCCAAGTCACGTCTGTGCGAGGCGCTGGACGGCCAGTTCACGCCGCGGCGCTGGAGCGCCTGGTGGCCTGAGTCCGACGAGACCCTGGTGCGGGTCTCGGTAATGTCGGTGTGTGATCGACTGCGCCTGATGTTCTTCGGCAATCTGCGCCAGAGCTGGTCCGATTTCGTGATGGCCGAGCTTGGCCATATGCGCTATGAACGGGTGAGTTTCGATCCCGCGTCGCGGGGGTTTCAGCAGCGTCAGGAGGTGGATGCCTATCTCTGCCTGCATCGGCTGCGAGAGCGATTCGACGACGGCGAAGCCGTGGCTGATATCTGGTCGGCAGTACCAAGGCTGCCCGACGACAACCCCTGGCTCGCGGCACGGCGGTCTCGCCTGCTGCTGCGTCTGGGCCAGCAGGCCCAGCGAGAGGGGCAGGTGGCGCTGGCGCTGGAGATCTTCTCCTTTGCTGGCCCGGGCGAAGCGCGGGTGCGTCGACTGCGCCTGCTGGAGCGAGAGGGAGAGCATCACCAGGCGTTGACGCTGGCGACCCAGGCGCTCGAGGCACCGCTGGACGACGCCGAGCGCCAGGCGCTTGCCCGGCTGGTGCCGCGATTGCAGCGCCGCCTGGGTCTGCCGGTGCTCAAGCCGGCAGCACAGGCGCCGCCGCAGAGCTGGAGCCTGAGCTTGCCGCCACTATCGCTGGCGGCCAGTGGCTCGGTGGAGCTGGCGCTGCGTGATCACCTGGCCCGGGATGAGGCCCCAGCCTTCTACGTCGAGAATCACCTCTTCGCCGGGCTCTTCGGGCTGCTCTGCTGGGACGTCATCTTCGCCCCCTTGCCGGGAGCCTTCTTTCATCCCTTCCATCGCGGGCCGGCGGATCTGTATCGGCCAGACTTCGTATCGCGGCGGCGTGATCGCTTCGATGCCTGCCTGGAGGCGCTGGCGAGCGGCGACTACCGCGAGCGTATCAGGGCCCGCTGGCGCGACAAGCAGGGGCTGGCCAACCCCTTCGTCTACTGGGAAGTGCTCGACGAAGCCTTGCTGGAACTGGCGCTTCACTGTATTGCGCCTGAACACCTGGCGGTGCTGTTCGAGCGCCTTCTCGAGGATCTCAAGGCCAACCGATCGGGCTGGCCGGACCTGATCCAGTTCTTTCCCGATGCTGGCAAGGGCCAGCCCCGCTATCGTCTGATCGAGGTCAAGGCGCCAGGAGACCGGCTGCAGGACAACCAGCGACGTTGGCTTGAGCACTTCCAGTGCCACGGCATTCCGGTGTCGGTGTGCCACGTGAGGTGGTCCGATGGCTGAGGGATCTTCATCGTCTGACGATGCCGAGACAGCCACCTCGGACACGGCCGAGTCGGTCTCTCTCAGCGTCGGCGTGCGGGAACTGTGCGAGTTCACCGGTAGACGCGGTGATCTGGATCACCGCTTCACCCCGGCCCCCAGCTCTCGGGAAGGGATAGAGGGGCATGCCCGCGTCGTGGCCCGACGTGGCGAAGGCTACCGCAGTGAGGTGATGGTGGTCGCCACCCTCGAGGGTCTCAAGGTCCAGGGGCGCATCGACGGTGTGGCCGAGAACGGTGGGCGACTCGAAGAGATCAAGACCCACCGGGGACGCCTGGAGCGCATGGCCGACAATCAGCGCGCGTTGCACTGGGCCCAGGTGCGGGCCTACGGCGCACTTTGGTGCCGCCAGCAGGGGCGCGAGCGGATTACCCTGGCGCTGGTCTATCTGGATCTGGTCAGCGGTCGCGAGACTTGCCTGAGCGTCGAGGCCGAGGCCGCCACGCTGTGGCAGGAGCTTGAGTCGGCCTGTCGCGCCTATCGAGCCTGGGCGCTGGCCGAAGCCTCACATCGCCGGCGGAGAGATGAAGCGCTGGACCGTCTGACGTTTCCCTACCCTGCGTTCAGGCCTGGGCAGCGCGAGATGGCCGAGACCACCTACAAGGCCGTCGCCACTGGCCGGGATCTGCTGATAGAGGCGCCGACTGGCATCGGCAAGACGCTGGGGAGCCTGTTCCCGCTGCTCAAGGCGATGCCCCGCCAGGCGCTGGACCGCACCGCCTTTCTGACCATGAAGACCACCGGCCGACAGCTGGCGCTGGCGGCACTGGCGCAGCTCGACCCTGGCCCACAGCGCAAGCTGCGCACGCTGGAGCTGATCGCTCGGGACAAGGCCTGCGAGCATCCCCAACTGGCCTGCCACGGAGATAGCTGTCCTCTGGCTGAGGGCTTCTACGACCGACTGCCCGAGGCGAGGCAGGCGGCAGTGGAGCAGGGCTGGCTAGATCGTGACGGACTCAGGCAGGTGGCGCTTGAGCATCGCGTCTGCCCCTACTACCTGGGCCAGGAGATGGCTCGCTGGTGCGATCTGGTGGTCGGCGACGTCAATCACTATTTCGACTCGAGCGCGCTGTTGCACGGCTTGGCCCAGGCGCGACAGTGGCGCCTGGGTGTGCTGGTGGACGAAGCCCACAACCTGATCGAGCGTGCCCGTGGCATGTACTCGGCGAGCCTCGACCAGCGCCGTCTTGCTCGTTTGCAAAAGGAGGCGCCGGGGGCGCTGCGCCAGCCTCTGGCCAGGGTGATCAAGCAGTGGCAGGCACTGGTGCGTCAGCACGGCGGAGAGGACCCGGGCAGTCGCGAAGCGCCACGCTGGTTTGCCCTCGACGCCTTGCCGGCGGAGTTGATCGGCTCCCTTCAGGGATTCTGTGGTGCCATCGGCGATCACCTGGGCGAGCATCCGGAGGACACCCAGCCGGCGCTGACCGACTGCCTGTTCGAGGCGTTGGCCTTCGTTCGGCTGGCGGAGCGTTTCGGTGATCATTCGCTGTGCGAGCTCACCCGTCACGGGCGCGGGCGGGCACGACTGGCCATCGTCAACCAGGTGCCCGCCGACTTCCTGCGGCCCCGTTTCGCCGCGGCTCACGCAAGCGTGCTGTTTTCCGCGACCCTGGCGCCACCACGCTATCAGATCGACCTGCTGGGGCTAGCCGAGGACACGGTATGGTCCGAGGTCGCGTCGCCTTTTGTCGCCGAGCAGCTCGAGGTGCGGGTGTGCGCGCAGCTGTCTACCCGCTACCGCGATCGGAAGCGATCCCTGCCGGGAATACTCGACGTCATGAGCGAGCAGTACCGTCGACGTCCCGGCCACTATCTGGCGTTCTTCTCGAGCTTCGCCTACCTGGAGCAGGTGCGAGAAGCCCTGGCCGAGGCCCATCCCGACATTCCTCAGCGCGCCCAGCGACGCGCCATGAGCGAGGCGGAGCGGGAGGCCTTTCTGGAGGATTTTGTGCCAGGGGGTGAGGGAATCGCCTTCGCGGTACTCGGAGGCGCCTTCGCCGAAGGCGTCGACCTGCCGGGCGAGCGTTTGATCGGCGCCTTTGTCGCCACCCTGGGGCTACCCCCCAGCGATGCCCGCCAGGAGGCGCTGAAGACACGCCTCGAGCAACGCTTCGGTCGCGGTGACGACTACGCCTATCGTATCCCCGGGCTGATCAAGGTGGTCCAGGCGGCCGGGCGGGTCATTCGCGGGCCCCAGGATACCGGCACCCTGGTATTGCTGGACGATCGCTTCGCCAGACCTGAGGTGCAGGCGAGGCTGCCCCGTTGGTGGGAAACGGCCCGGCGCTGACGTCGTCCCTGTGTCTGACCTGTCGCTGCCCTTGTCCGTTCTCTGCCCTTGCCTGGGCAGACTGGCCGTCGACGTGGCCGGTGAATGGCAGTGCAAGCGGCTTCTGGCACAAGGGCTGGAGGTTCTGGCACAAGGGCCGGAGGTCAGGACTCGTTGGCCGAGCGCTTGGTGTCGTCGCCATCCGAGGCTTGGCGCCGGGGGATTTCCTCGACCCGGGTCAGGATGTCCTCGTCGGCCTCGAACAGGGTCTCGAGCTCCTTGGCCGCCTGCCGCACGGTCTGCATCTGCTTCTTCTCGTTGCCGAAGACCTCGAGCTGACGCCGCAGGGTCTCCTCGTCGTGGGGGCGGAAGGTGTCGATGGTGTGCTGGGCCTGGTCGCGGGGCACACCGAGTCCGATCAGCACCTCACGGGTCATTTCCAGGCTCGCCGGCAGCAGCTCACGAAGGATAAAGCCGACCTTGGCACGCATCAGCAACTGGGCATGGTGACGATCTCGGGCACGTGCATAGATCTTGAGGTGGGGGAAGCGCTTGCTGGCGCGATGGATGATGCGCATCGAGATATCCGGATCGCCGACCGCGACCACCAGCACCTGGGCATGACGCGCGCCGGCGGCATCCAGCAGGTCCAGTCGGGTAGCGTCGCCGTAGTACACCTTGTTGCCGTAGCGACGCACGAAGTCGACGTGGTCGGCATTGATGTCGAGGACGGTGTAGGGGATCTCGAGCCCTTGAAGCGCACGCCCCATGATCTGACCGAAGCGACCGAAGCCGACCAGAATGATGCGTGGCGAATCATCGTCCATGGCATCGAAGTCACGCTTGGGCCGAGGCTTCTTGAACAATGGCCGCACCAGCCGTTCGTGGCCCAGAAACAGGATCGGGGTGGCGGCCATGGACAGCGACACTACCAGCACCAGAACGTGCACGAGGTCCTGCGCCAGCAAGGCGGCTGAACCCGCGGCGGTCAACAGCACGAAGGCGAATTCTCCGCCCTGTGACAACAGCACGCCGAGGGTGGTGGTCTCGCGCCAGCCGCAGCGGTAGACCCGAGCGGCGATCATCAGGCTGGCGCCCTTGGCCAGCAGCAGCAGTGCGGTCAGCCCCAGCACCAGCCCAGGGGACTGTGCCAGCAGGCCGACCTTGGCGGTCATGCCCACCGCCATGAAGAATAGCCCCAGCAGCAGACCGCGAAACGGTTCGATGTCGGCCTCGATGCTGTGGCGATACTCGGAATCGGCCAGCAGGATACCGGCGATAAAGGCGCCAAGTGCCATGGACAGTCCGGCAAGCTCCATCAGCAGGGCGGCACCGATCAGTACCAGCAACGACATGCCGGCGAACACTTCGCGGCTGTCGGTGGCTGCGGCCAGGCGGAACAGCGGCGGCAGCAGCTTGCGCCCGCCAAAGATCAGACCGGTGAAGGCGGCGACGGCGATGGCGACTTCTTTGAGCACCGCAGTCATGCCGCCGCTGACCAGCGAGTCGGCGGCCAGGATCGGAATCACCGCCAGTACCGGAATGGCCGCCATGTCCTGGAACAGCAGCAGCGCAAAGGCATGGCGTCCGTGGCGGCTGTTGAGTTCCTGGCGCTCGCCCAGCAGGTGCAGTACCAGTGGCGTAGAGCACAGCCCCAGACTGAAGCCCACCACCGCCGCCGCCACCGGCGGAAGGCCCAGTGCCAGGGCGGTCAGGCCCAGCACCAGGGTAGTGATGGCCACCTGCAGGCTGCCAAAGCCGAACACCGCCTTGCGCATCAGCTTGAGCCGCGCCGGTTTCAGCTCCAGGCCGATGACGAACAGCAGAAAGACGATACCGACCTGCGAAAACTGCAGTACCCCTTCGGCGTCCGGTACCAGGCCGAGGGCCGAGGGACCGATCAGCACGCCGGCGATCAGGTAGCCGAGCACTTCCCCCAGGCCAAGGCGTTTGATGATCGGGACCACCAGCACCGCCGCAGTGAGAAAGATCAAGACGTTGAGAAGCAGCGCGGTGGCCAAGGTCGGGTCTCCAGGGCGGCTCGTGGGTGGGCCCCATAGCATACCTGATGTCACCGGCATGCATGTTATGCCGATAGCAGCGTGGGCGCTGGGGCGGGGCTCTGTTGCAGGAGGGCTCTGTTACAGGGCGTTGATGCAGGGTTCTGGTGCAGGGCTCTGATGCAGGGCTCTGAGGCGGAGCTTTGCTGCGGTGTGCTGGTGCCGCGGCTGGTTCGCGGTGCTGGACAGCCCCCGGCGTCACGGCACCTTTAGCGCCGTGGGCCGCAGCGGGGGCTTCTGCTCATTCGGACGAGAGGCTGTCCTCACCGAGGGCGACATAGCCTGGCAGTGCCTGGATACGTTGGATCCAGGCACGAATGCCGGGAAAGGCGCCGAGATCGAAGCCGCCTTCGTGGGCCACATGGGTGTAGGCGTAGAGCGAGATGTCGGCGATGGTGGGGTGCTCGCCCACCAGAAAGGGCGTAGCCTCCAGCTGACGCTCCATGACGCCGAGCGCCTTGTAGCCGCCTTGCTGCTTGGCGTCGAATTCGGCCCGCCGGTCCTCCGGCATTCCCAGGTAGAGCGAGATGAAGCGCGCCACGGCGATGTAGGGCTCATGACTGTACTGTTCGAAGTATTGCCACTGCAGCACCTTGGCATGGCGGTAACGATCCTCGGGCAGCCACTCACTGCCGCTGGCCAGGTAGTGGAGGATAGCGTTGGATTCCGCCAGAAAGCGTCCATCATCCAGCTCGAGCAGGGGGATCTTGCCGTTGGGGTTGCGGCCCAGGAAGTCTTCTTCGCGGGTGTCCCCGGCCAGGATGTCGATGCCTATCCACACCATGCGAATGTCCAGCAGCGATGCCAGCAGCTTGATCTTGTAGCAGTTTCCCGAGCGTGTATCGCCGTAGAGATTCATGGAGGTGTCCCCTGGTGCATGGATGATGAGTCTATGGTGTCACTATTGCGGGAGGCGGGAAGGTCGACAGCGCGATTCGGCACTGAGCGACGCTGCGGGAGTCGCAGTGGCATCTGGCAGCTTCTATCCTGTTCCAGGCGGTCAGGGCCGCCCCGTACCGAAGGGTAGTCTACCCCTTGTAGCATGGAGCTGCGCCCCAGTAGCAAGAGCGGCGAGAGTGGCAAGCGCGGCAGGATGGGCAAGAGCGTCGAGCTGGCCCGACTCGAAGTCAAGGATGCCGGAGGTAAGGCGATGGATGACAGGCGTGCCGCAAGGTGGCCAGCACGACTGCTTGGCCTGTTGGTGCTGGCGATAGCGTTGGTTGCACTGGCCGCCGGGGGCTACCTGCTGGCGCTGGGGGGCTCGGCGTACTACGTGCTGGCGGCGGGGGGGCTGGCGCTGACCGGATGCGGCCTGATGGCACGATGGCGCCTCGCCCCGGGGCTTTACGCTTTACTGCTTGGAGCAACCCTTGGCTGGGCACTGTGGGAAGTGGGGCTGGACGCCTGGCGCCTGCTGCCGCGTCTGGGCCTGCCGGCATTGCTGGGGCTGGTGCTGCTGTTGCCCTGGTTCTCCCGCGGTGCCTACGCCTGCTGCAGGCAGGCGCTGGGATTGATGACGCTCTCTTGCTTGTCCTTGCTGCTGTTGCTGGCCTTTCTCCCTGCTGTCGAACCGTCCTTGTCTTCGCGTCCTGAGAGTCATGGCTCCTCGGTGCCCAAGGCCCCGGCAAACCCCCAGGGTGAGTCCGCCACTGGCCTTGATGCGCTATGGCGTCTCGAGCTGGAGCAGGAGAGGGCGGAGGCAGAGACAGAGAACCACTTGGCCACCGCCTTCCCTCTGGTCATCATCGACGACCGACTGATTGTCTGTACCTCGAGCGGCATCGAAGCTCGCATGGTCGCTACCGGCGAGCGTCTTTGGTCACACCCGAACAGCGACGGAAAGGGCAACGAGGACAATATCGAGCCGCTGGGGCCCTGTCGCACGCTTGCCTATCACGATGCCGCTGAGCGAACGCAGGATATGGTCGAGGGCGTCTTTGTGCCGACCCCCGGGGAGGGCGAGCCGGATCCGCTGGAAATGTCGACGACCCATGAAGGTGCCGGGGAAGAGGGGGTCGCGGAAAGCGATCTGGTCTGTCCGCAGCGGCTGTTCGTTGTCACCCGAGATCGGCGCTTGCTGGCGCTGGATGCCGACACCGGCAGACACTGCGAGAGTTTCGGCACCGACGGCCAGGTCGACCTGGCCGAAGTGGCTGACGTGGCCGAAGTGGCCGAAGTGGCTGACATGAGTGCCGACACATCCGCCGAGATGCTGAAGGGAGCCGCCGGCATCCAGGTCACCTCGCGACTGGTACTGCTTACGGGGTTCAGCCACGAGGTGGTGGCGCTGGACATCGCCACCGGCGATCGCATCTGGCGCTGGCGGCCCGAGACGCCAGGCGCCGACAACCTTCGCATCGTCGCCGTCGATGAGACCCAGGGCTTGCTGATGGTGGCTGACCCTGCTGCCTCTGGGGCCGAGCGCCGCGACAACACCCGAGATGAGAGTGAGCAGGGCCCGGGAGGCCGGGTGACGGCGCTGGAAGTGACCACCGGCGAACCGCTATGGACGCGAGCGCTGGATCTTGCCCCCATGCCTGGCGAAGGGGCGATGCCTGTCGATGCGGCGATCACGGCGTCGACGGCAGCAAAGGACGTTGTCATGGTCAGCCTGGACGATCGACCCCAGGCCGCGGTGGTGGCGACGAGCGAGGGCCGACTGTTGATGCTGGACATGCCAAGCGGGGAGACCCTGGCGTCGCTCGACCTGAGGCCACCACCGCCGCTGTCGGCTGAGACCTGGCGAACCCCGCCCTCTGACCCGAAGGCACTGCGCGAACGTGACATGTGGGGACTTTCGCCGGTGGATCAACTGCTTTGCCGTATTCGCCTGCGGGCCAGGGACAGCGCTGGGCCAGTCACCTTGCCGGCGTCGCTGGAGCGGCTGATCAGACCGACGGTACCCTTGGCGTCGCGCCGTATGGCGCTGAGGCTCGGCCCGGATGGGCAAGCGCTCTACGCCAGCGTCGGCTCCCGTGGTGCCGACCCTCGTCATCCCTGGCTATCCTGTCGTACGCCTCCCTGGGGGGAGCTGGTCAAGGTCGAGCTGTCCGCGCTTTACGCTCTGCGCGGCAGTGATGGTAGTGATGATAGTGATGGTAGCGATAGCTCGGCGATCGTCTGGCGTCGCACCGTCGGTGACCTCGACGTCGAACTGCCTCAGGAGTTGCGCTTGCCGTTCGAGCTTTCGCTGCCTGTCGGAACGGCGAATCTGTCGGCACCGATGATGCTCTCGGGTAGTTCCGGCGATGCAGCGGTGGTCGTCGCGGACCAGACAAGGTCAGTCGCGCTCTACGCCTTCGCTCTGGATGATGGTCGGGCATTGTGGCACCAGCGAATGGTCGAGGGGGCGCGGGGTGCAAGCCAACTCACTCACCAGGGCAGGAGCGAGGCGAACGTGGTGGCGCTTGTCCTGCCGCAAGGTGCAGCGTCTCCAGACCATGCCGCCGAACTGGTGGTGTACGCAGCGCCCGAGGCTTTGCCCCAAGGGGGTGGCGCGAAGTGAGCGAGTGCGGGCGTCGGTCCCGCGGCGCCCGACCATGGCTATGCTGAAAAACAACATTGCAGGTTACGCAGGGGGCACCCATGAGAACCATGTTGATTGTCGTCGTCGGGGTGGTCGTGGTCCTGGTGTTGCTGTGGCGCTGTCCCAAGCCGCGACAGCACACCGCCATGTGGATATTCAGCCTCGCCTGGCTGGCGATATGCGCCTGGAACCTGAGCGTCGGGCTGTCGCACGGCTACGCCCTGGGCGAAGAGTTGCTGGTCCATGCGCTGCTTTACGGGGTACCCGTGGGGCTTGGCTGGTGGCGGGTGTGCAGGGAGCCGTCCTCGATCTGACTAGTGCAACAGAGGCTGGCGCTCTGTTCAGTCGCCGGGCGCCTTTTGTTTATAGTGGCCGGGGATCTTGACGCGCTCGCCATTGGGCAGCGTCTTTACGTGGGTGGGAACGTAGACTCGCTTGATGACACTCTTGGATGTCGCCATGACGGACCTCCTGCATGTTCCATGGAGAGGACCTCCGATAGTCCTCATCACTACCAGAGCCTGATGAGGTTGTAAATGAGAGCATATATCTTTTGTCATCAAATCACATTTGACCTGCATCAAGGGAAGCGACCATTGCCTGCGCAGCGAGTGCGGGGCTAGACCGATGAGCACCCACGCCCCCCTGATCGAACATCGACACTATCCAGACCGAGTGTTGAGTGACCGCCACGACTTTCAGCAGCTGTTGCTGGGCCGCGGCGGCATGGTGGAACTGGACGTTGGCGGACGTGGTCTGCGCGTAGGGCCGGGCGTACTGGCCCCGGTCCCCAGCGGCGAGACCCACCACTATCTCGCGCCGGGGGCCAACGACATTCTGGTGCTCGACCTGCCGGTGGCCTGGTGCCAGGCCCTGGGGGTGGAGGGGATCTTCGAAAACGAGCGAGCGAGGGGCTATCGCGCGCCGGCGAGCCTGGTCGAGGCGGCGCCCGCCCCGGGCGCCGGCGTCGAGGCGCTGGCCCGGTGGCTTTCCCGCCTGCAGCACGCGCTGGATGAAGGGCGCGGCAGGCCGCTCCCTGCGCCGCGTCTGCGTCTGCTCCAGCTGCTGCCAAGGCTACGCGGCGAGCTGGCCCACCCCTGGCGCGTCAAGGAGATGGCGGCGCTGTGCCACCTGTCCGAGGCGGTCTTCGCCCGTCAGTTTCGTGAGCTGCTCGGAGTGCCGCCGGCGGTCTGGCTGCGTCGTGAGCGGCTGGCCCTGGCGCGACAATTGCTGGTCACCCGGACTCGTTCCGGCTCGGCCATGGCCCTCAGCGAGGTCGCGCTGGTCTGCGGGTTCCACGACGCCGCCCACTTTTCCCGCGTCTTCCGCGAGGCCCATGACGTTTCTCCCGGCGCCTGGCGGCGTCAAGCCGCAACCGCCACGCACAACAGGTCAGAATCGTACAAGACCTAGTGTGGGCGGCTGGCCCACACTCGAGACCTCGGTGCTCTGGAGGTCTTTATGCGCTCTTCCTCTTCTTCATCTTCTTCCTCTGCCCAGGCGGGGGCATCCTCCGACGCGGTCGACATCTCGCGTAGGCGCGCCACCTGGATCGGTGCCACCACGGTGCTCAATTGGGCCATGCTGGCCCTCTTTACCCAGTTGTCGGGGCCCGTGCCACCGTTTCTGCTCACCGCCCTGGCGTTCGGCGTGGCCTTTGTGTGCTTTGTGGTCTATCAGTGCCTGCGCGGCGAGGCGGTGCTGGCGCCGATGCGCCAGCCACCGCTGGTCTGGGCGCTGGGCGTCGGCGGGCTGTTCGGCTACCACGCCCTCTATTTTATCGCCCAGCAGAACGCGCCGCCGGCCAACGCCGGCCTGATCAGCTATCTCTGGCCGCTGTTGATCGTGCTGTTTGTCGCTCTGCTACCCGGCGAGCGCCTGCGCGGGTTTCACGTGGTCGGTAGCCTGCTCGGTTTCGGCGGGGCGGTGCTGTTGATCGGCGGAGACGTCGACGCCGGCGGTAGCCTCCTGGGCTACGCCGCCGCCTTCGCCTGTGCCTTCGTCTGGAGCGGCTATTCGGTGCTGTCCCGGGCCACCCGCACGGTACCCACCGCCGCGGTGGGGGGCTTCTGTCTGGTCACCGCGATACTGGCGGCAGCGTGTCATCTGGCCTTCGAACCCGGCCGCTGGCCCCAGGGCAGCGACTGGTTCGGTATCATCGCTCTTGGCCTGGGCCCGGTGGGCAGCGCCTTCTTTACCTGGGATATCGGGGTCAAGCAGGGGGACCTGCGGCTGCTGGGTCTGCTGGCCTACTTCACGCCGCTGCTGTCGACCCTGGTGCTGGTGGTGACCGGCTTCGCCGCGCCTACCCTGTGGCTTGCCGGGGCGGCGGTGCTGATCACCCTTGGGATGCTGATCGGCAGCGGCTGGATTGGGCGTAGAAGGTCGTCCCGGGCGTCGGACTGATACCCAGCCGGGCGACTGTATCCTTGGGACAATAGGGAGCCTCAGGCGCGTCTTTCAAACTGGCCTCGGCGTTCGACAATAACGTCGGTCTTCAAGGAGGACGCCAGTCATGAAAGAACACGATTTCGAACTACGTTTTCGACTGCCCCGAGGGGTGAACCCCGAGGATCTCGCCGAGCGGCTGTGTGACGACGGCTGCCGCGACGCCCTGGTCGGCAGGGCCCACGATGATGAAATCGCGCTGCAGTTCTGCCGCGCGGCGGCCTGCTCCGGCGAGGCCATGCGCAGTGCGCTGCAGGATGTGATCAGGGTGGAGCCCAAAGCGAGGTTGCTGGTCAGCCGCTAGGGCTTGCCTGAAGACGCCGATGACGCCGGCAGAGCGCTCGATACACGCAAGACCCGGTGACGGGCCTTGCGCATTTTTATGCCAGTGAGGCTGTCGTCAATGACTCCTGACGCGATGGCGCGACAAGCGGGTAAAGCAGATCGGTGGGGTACTGGCCGTGCTCATGCGGTCGGTATCGGGCTGCGCCCGCCAGCCGCGATAGAGCGCCCAGCGCTTCAAAGCGTCCAGGTTGAGGTGCGGGTGGTGCTCGTCGCGGGGATCGTACTCGGGGGAAGGAAAGGCGTGGGCCAGGTGGTCGTAGCGGGCCAGGGCGCGTTCGCCGCCGTGGGCGGCCAGAGCCCGGTCCAGGGCGGACTGCCAGGCGCGGGTGTCATGCTGCTGGGGTCTTCCATTGGAAACAGCCATGCTGTTGCCCTCCTGAAATCACGTCAGAACATTGGTGGTGTCGCCATTCCCTGGTGGGGTTGTCGGTGGAGTGAAGGAAAGACGCCCGAGCCGTCAGGCCCGGGCGTCGTCTCGATCAATCCCAGCTCAGCGCGCCGCCGACCTGATACTCGGTGACGCGGGTCTCGAAGAAGTTCTTCTCCTTGCGCAGATCGATGATTTCGCTCATCCACGGGAAGGGGTTCTGGGCACCCGGGAACTGCTCCTTCAGGCCGATCTGGGCCAGGCGACGGTTGCAGATGAAGTGCAGGTACTCCTCCATGATCGCCGCGTTCATGCCCAGCACGCCGCGGGGCATGGTGTCGCGGGCGTAGCTGATCTCGAGCTCGGTACCCTCGAGGATCATCTGGGTGACCTCGTCCTGGAACTCCGGGGTCCACAGGTTCGGGTTCTCGATCTTGATCTGGTTGATCATGTCGACACCGAAGTTCAGGTGCATCGACTCGTCGCGCAGGATGTACTGGAACTGCTCGGCCACGCCGGTCATCTTGTTGCGCCGGCCCATGGACAGGATCTGGCTGAAACCGCAGTAGAAGAAGATGCCTTCGGTGACACAGTAGAAGGCGATCAGGTTACGCAGCAGCTCCTGGTCGGTCTCGACGGTGCCGGTCTGGAAGTCCGGGCGCGCCAGCGACTGGGTGTGCTTGAGGCTCCAGGCGGACTTGGCGGCCACCGACGGGACCTCGCGGTACATGTTGAAGACTTCGCCCTCATCCATGCCCAGCGACTCCACGCAGTACTGGTAGGCGTGGGTGTGGATCGCTTCCTCGAAGGCCTGGCGCAGCAGGTACTGGCGGCACTCCGGGTTGGTGATCAGGCGATACAGCGCCAGCACCAGGTTGTTGGCGACCAGCGAGTCGGCGGTGGAGAAGTAGCCCAGTGAACGTTCGACGATGCGGCGCTCGTCGGCGGTCAGGCCGTCGTTGCTCTTCCACAGCGCGATGTCCGCGTTCATGTTCACTTCCTGGGGCATCCAGTGGTTGGCACTGCCGTCCAGGTACTTCTGCCAGGCCCACTCGTACTTGAACGGCACCAGCTGGTTCAGGTCCGCACGGGCGTTGATCATCTTCTTGTCGTCGACCTCGATCCGGGCGGCGCCCATCTCGAGTTCCTCGAGGCCGGCGGCCACGTCGAGTTCTTCCAGCGACTTGCGTGCCCGGGCCATGCGGTCCTGGTCGGCAGCCTGGTAGTTGCCGGCGCTTTCGCGCACCTCATCCGTTGCCTCGGCAGCCGGAGCCGGGGTCGGCTCGGGTGCCTTCTTCGGCTCAGGTACTTCTGCGGTGGCGGTGTCGTCCTCGTGGAACTCGTCCCAGTTCAGCATTGTTGCGGTCTCCCGATCATCTGATCGGCCGACGCGCCTGGCGTCGGCGTGGGGTTGTCTGGTGGCCCCGGCGGTGCCGGGGCGAGGTGTGCGG